>JAEULV010000111.1 GCA_016793065.1 Hyphomicrobiaceae bacterium | reverse complement strand
CTGTTCGCCCACGGCTTCAACATCCACTTCAAGCTGATCGAGGCCCGCCCGGACCTCGACGTGCTGATGGTGGCGCCCAAGGGCCCGGGCCACCTCGTCCGCAGCGAGTACGTCCGCGGCGCCGGCGTGCCCTGCCTGATCGCCATCCACCAGGACGCCAGCGGCGGTGCCCTCGACCTCGGCCTCGCCTATGCCAGCGCCATCGGCGGTGGCCGGGCCGGCGTGATCGAGACGACGTTCAAGGAAGAGTGCGAAACCGACCTGTTCGGCGAGCAGGTCGTGTTGTGCGGCGGTCTGGTCGAACTCATCCGCGCCGGCTTCGAGACGCTGGTGGAAGCCGGCTATGCGCCGGAAATGGCCTATTTCGAGTGCCTGCACGAAGTGAAGCTGATCGTCGACCTCATCTATGAGGGCGGCATCGCCAACATGAACTACTCGATCTCCAACACCGCCGAGTACGGCGAATATGTTACCGGCCCGCGCATCATCACCGCCGAGACCAAGGCCGAGATGAAGCGCGTGCTCGCCGACATCCAGACCGGCCGCTTCACCCGCGACTGGATGCTGGAGTGCAAGGCCGGCCAGCCGTCGTTCAAGGCCACTCGCCGCCTCAACGACGCGCACCCGATCGAGGAAGTCGGCGCCAAGCTGCGCGGCATGATGCCGTGGATCAAGCAGAAGGCGCTGGTGGACAAGGCCCGCAACTGAGCGGCTTGATCCCCGGTGTCTGGCAAGTCGGGTGAACCCGACTTGCTGGACCGCCAAGCGATTTCGCGACGCCGCGCCCGGGGTATCCGGCGCGGCGTTATGCGTTTCCGGGGGATGTGGCTCGGAGAAATCAGTCTTTCGGGTGGCCCTCCCGGATCGAGCCAGGGTGGCGCGCAAGGCGCGATACGGACGGTTGCATTGCCGGGCAGCGGTGGGGGGCAAGGTTATCAAGGGCTGTATTCTGCGAAAAATTCCCCTCGCTTTTGGAACAAAAGCAGCGCATATTCCCCAATATGAGCGAGTTCGGGTTTCAGCCACCCGGAATCGCGAAGGTTGCAGGCCGCGCTTTCGGCGGTTTGACGGTCCAGAATCACCCTCCCTTCGGCCTGGCGCCAAGGAGCGGGCCTCGGCGCCTGATATGGCGCGGGGAGAGGCATGCAGGTTCCGATGGCGGATTTGCGTCTCGACACGGCAGCTTTGATCGAGGCCCTGCTTGAGGCCCGGTATGCCAATGACTTCCAGCTCATGCTTGCCGGCTTCGCCGCCGAATCGCGTTTGCGCTTCGTCGGCAACAGCAATTGCGAACCGTTCGCCGGCGATTGGTCCGGGCATGCCGGCATCGTCGAGGGGCTCGACCGGCTGCGGCAAGCCTTCGCCTTCGAGGATTTCGCCATCGATGACGTACTGGTCGATCGCGATCGGGCGGCGGTGCGCTACACGGTTCTGGTTCGCTGCCGGGCGACCGGCGCGGAATTCGAACTGGAAGTGATGGCGCATATCGTCCTGCGTGGCAGCCTGATCGTCTCGATGACGGAATTCGCCGATACGCGGCTGTTTTCGCCCCATGTGCGGGCGAATGACGATTTCCCGCTGCAAGCGGGGCGTCCGGCGGCTTGAGCCGGAGTTCGCGGTGGGGCCTGCGGCGAGCCGCCGAGGCTGCCATCCGACGAAACGGAATTGGCAAGCAACCCGTCCTGGTTCATAAAGCTGGAACTTGCGGGATCCGGATTGCATGCGGCGGCTTTCGAGCCGGCGCGAGTGCGGGGATGCCGCCCGCGCGCGTGTTCACGCCGACTCCTTGTCTTCATCCCCTCCCTGGTTTGCTTGCGGATCGCCATGGCCGTTTCGAAACTCGACGTTGTTGCCCGCATCGAGGCGACCTATGAGGCGCGGATTGCCCGCGACTATCCCACCGCGCTCCTCGGCTTCGCGGCGGATGCGCGGTTCCGCTTCATCGGGCGGCAGGACATCTTTCCGTTCATGGGACTGCATGTCGGCCACGCGGCGATTCTCGCGGCGCTCGTCAGCATCGACCGGATGTTCAGCATCGGCGATTTCTTCATGGAGGATATCCTGATCGACGGCGATCGCGGCGCGGCGCGCTGGAGCGCGATGATCCGCAACCTCGAGACCGGTGTCGGCTATGAATTCGAGGCGTTCGATCATCTGATTTTGCGTGATGGCAAGATCATCTCGTTTACCGAGTTTGCCGATACCTCGCGGATGATCTGATCGCGACGGCGTGGCGCGAGGTCGCGGGCGGCGCGCCGGCTTGCGCCGTCCGGGGGCATCGCGCAAACTGCCCGCCACCAAGCCAATCGACGGACGCGATGCAGATTTCACCGGACATGACATCCAAGATCGTGCAGGTCGAGAAGGTGGCCCTGCTGCTGACCGACGGGCCGCTCGGCTATGGGGTGCGGCACGCCGCGGCGATCGCGACCGAATTCGCCGCGGCGCAAGCCGGCAATCCGCACCTGTTCAATGGCGGCTTCTTCCTGTTTTCGCGACCGCGCGTCGAGGTCGGCCGGTTTCGGGCCGAGGCGACGGCGACGGACTACGCGACCTTCCTGCATTGGCGCAACAGCGGCTGGCCGGATGTCGGGTTGGCGCACATCTTCCCGGTCGGCGCGGTCGTCACCCGCGACCGGCGCCTGCTGCTCGGACGGATGGGGGCGACGACGGTCAATGCCGGGCGGTTCTATCCGCCGTCGGGGTCGTTCGATCCGTCGGACCTGACCTGCGACGGCAGGATCGATCCGCTTGCCAACATCCTGCGGGAGATCGGCGAGGAGGTGGGCATTGCCGCCGATGGCTGGCCGCGCCGCGACGACTGGCTGGTCATCCCGCACGGGCCGCGCATCGCGCTCGTCAGCGTCATCGAGGCGCCGTTCGACAGTTCCGATCTCGACGCCGAGATCCAAGCGCATCTGGGCGGCGAGGCCATCCCCGAACTCGGTGGCTTCGAATTCCGCGCCTTCGACCAGCCGCTGCCGGCGGAGCAAACCGTTGGCTATGTCAACGCGCTGCTTGCCCATCTTCACGACAGTTGAGGGCGCGACAGTCGTCGCCTCTTTGGAAAAACCGGCTATGCTTCGGCCGGGTCACTCACAAGGAATCGCTTCATGGCCGCACGCCGATATGCCGTTCTCGACGTCTTCACCAAAACCGCGCTTGAGGGCAATCCGCTGGCGGTGGTGCTGGATGCCGAGGGTCTGGACACGGCCCGGATGCAGGCGATCGCCGCCGAATTCCGGCTGCCGGAAACGGTGTTCATCCTGCCGGCGGTCAACCCGGCCTCGCTGGCGACGCTGCGGATCTTCACGCCGACGCGGGAACTGCCGTTCGCCGGGCATCCGACCGTCGGCACGGCGGTGCTGCTGGCATCGCGGCGGTTCGGACCGGTGTCGGAGCCGCTTGACGCGGTGGTGGTGATGGAAGAACAGGTCGGAGTGGTGCGCTGCGGCGTGCGGCTGGAGCCGGACGCGCCGGGCTATGCCGAATTCGACGCGCCGGTGCTGGCCAAGCCGGCGCCGGCGTCGCTCGGTGATCGCGCCGACATCGCCACGGCGCTGGGGCTCGATCCGTGGGAACTCGGCTTTGAAAACCACGCCGTCAGCTGCTTTTCCGCCGGCAGCCCGTTCGTGTTCGTGCCGGTTGCCGATCTCACCGCCATGCGCAAGGCGAAGCCCGACGGCCGGGTGTGGAACCAGGCGTTCGGCACCGATCACAGCCGGGTCGGGGCCTATCTCTACACCCGCGAGACGCTCTATCACACCAGCGCCTTCCATGCCCGGATGTTCGCGCCCGAGGCCGGCATCGCCGAGGACCCGGCCACCGGCTCGGCGGCGGCGGCATTCGCCGGCGTCATCGCCCGGTTCGATACGCCGTTCGACGGCGTCCACCGCTACCCGATCGAGCAGGGGTTCGAAATGGGGCGGCCGTCGATGATCGACCTCGAAATCGAGACCCGCAATGCCGAGCTGAAGCGCGTCCGCATCGGCGGACCGGCGGTGATCATCGCCGAAGGCACGCTCTGGGCGTGATGGCGGCGCGGGGCGGGGTCGCGTTGATCCGGCGGCGCGTCAGCGCCGGCCGGTGACGGCCGCGACCTGGCGACGGTGTTCGGCCGCCTCGGCGCCGCCGCGGGTGACGGCGACGAGGGAATCGTCATTGCCGGCCCCTTCCTCGATCATCGCGGCGTCGCGGTAGCTGGCGCGATCGGGGTCGGCCAGCACCCGGCCAAGCATGCGGCGAAGCCGGTAGGCGGTCACGGCGGCGCGCACGGCGCTGTTGGCGACATGCAGGAAATAGCGCGGATAGAATATCAGCGGGTTTTCCAGCGGCAGGCCCGAGCGGCGCTGACGGCGGCGCTTGATGCGGATCAGGCCGCTTTCGACCCGGGCGCAGTTTTCGGAGAGCAGGCTTTCGCGATAGCCGACCAGATTGAAGATGGTGGTGAGCTTCTGCTGCGACTTGAAGCCGGCCATCCGCCGGAAGATGGTCTCCATGTGCTCCCATGAATAGAAGCTGGCATGGGCGTCGCGATAGGCGGCTTCCCACTCGGCATCGGTCATGATCGGGTGATGGGTGACGCGGTGGTTGAGGTCGTAGCGGTTGAGGTCCGGATCCATCCAGGTGCCGTTGTCGATCATCCGGCGATGGTCCTCGCTGCCGGGCAGCGGCGTCAGGTAATTGAGATAGATGGTGTCGAGCGCCAGCTCGCGCTTGAGGATGTCGATGTCGCGCATCACCGACTGATAGGTATCGTTGGGAAAACCGATGATGTAGCCGGCGGTCAGGAAGATCTTCCGCTTCTTCCAGGCCTGCACCATGGTCTTGTATTCCTCGATACGGTTCTGGCCCTTCTTGGCGCTGGCGAGACTGTCGGAGTTGATGGTCTCAAGACCGATGAAGATCTGGTCGGCGCCGGCCTTGGCGCATTTATCGATGAAATTCGGGATGCGATGGGCAAGCGTGTCGACCTGGACGGCGAGGCGGACCTTCAGCCCGTCGGCGCGCAACTCGATCAGGCGGTCCAGAAGCGGCTCCCAGATCTTGTTGCGGGCGAAATTGTCGTCGGTGAGAAAGAAGCGGCTGATGCCGATGGCGGCATTCTGCCGGATGATCGCCTCGAGGTCGTCGGGGCTGCGGAAGCGGCTCTTGCGGCCCTGGACATTGATGATGGTGCAGAACGAGCACTGATACGGGCAGCCGCGGCCGAGATCGAAGCTGGAGAAGCCGGTGAAGTTGCGGGCGACGGTTTCGGGGTGCAACAGCGGTATCGGCGCGCCCTCGAGGCCGGGCGTCGACTTGAGGTGATTGTAGATCGGCTTCAGCCCCGCGCCGAGGGCATCGCGCAGCACTTCGTCGATCCGGCCTTCCTCGGCCTCGCCGGCGAACAGCGACACGCCGAGATCGAGCGCCTCCTGCAGCTCGGCCGGAATGGTCTTCAGCATCGAAAGGCAGCCGGAGACGTGGAAACCGCCGATGCAGACCGGGATGCCGGCGGCGCGCAGCGGCCGCGCCAGATCGAGGGCGCGCGGATACTGGTTGGACTGGACGCCGATCAGGAACACCACCTGCTGGCGGCCGGACGTGCGGGCGCGGGCGACGATGGTTTTCGGGTCGATGAAGTCGTTGGCCTCGTCGATCTCGTGAATCCGCATGTCGACGTCGTCACCCAGTGCCTTGCGGGCAAGGCAATCGCGCACCAGCCCGGAGACGCAAGCGGTGGAATTGGACGGCACCATCGAACGCCACCACTGCAACGGATAACCGTCGTCGTCATAGCGCGAGGGACGGATGAGATAGAGATCGGCAATGGTCATTTGTGGAAATCCCCTGCCGGCTCGATCCGGTTTCGATCATGTGCGGATCTGCGGACCCATCTTACGGCGAAAATACGTCAAGCGGCTTCAGCAACCCGTTGTTCAAGCTATCACAGTTCGACCAGCACGGAACATAGCGAGCCGGTTGTGCAGGAGTGCGGCCTGCTCTCTCAGGCCATAGATATCGTCGGCGACGAGTTTGGCAAGCGGCGTCGTCTTCGAGGCTGATGCCGAGGCGAGGTTTTCCGTGACAAATTCGATCGCGGCGATGTCGGATTCGTCCAATGCCATTGACGTCCTGGCCCATCGCTCCTCGCTTCCCATGCGAAAAGCCGGGGCAAAATCGGCAGCTTTCTACAAGGAACGGATTCCCGGCTTCCCAAATCAAAAGGCACCCTCCTCGGGTGCCTTTTTCATTATCCACCTCTTTGCAATTTTTTGTAGACCCTAACGCAAAATTCTCGCGATCACTTGCGCCGGCAGGAATGGCGCGACGCTTCCCGCGCCTCAGTACAGCCGGCCGCCATTGGGGATGGGGTGTTCGGGGGTCATCAGCACCACTTCTCCGTCGGCGTCGGGGACGCCGAGGGTGAGGACTTCGCTCATGAACTTGCCGATCTGGCGGGGCGGGAAGTTGACGACGGCCATCACCTGGCGGCCGAGCAGGGTGTCGGGGGTGTAGTGGCGGGTGATCTGGGCGGAGGAGCGCTTGCGGCCGATGGCCGGGCCGAAATCGATGGTCAGCTTGTAGGCCGGCTTGCGCGCCTCGGGGAACAGATCGACGGCGATGATGGTGCCGACGCGGATGTCGACCTTGAGGAAATCGTCGAAGGTGATCGGCTGGGATGCGGCGGCATCATGAGGCATGTCGAGGGCTCGCGCTTTCGCCGGCGGGGGCAAGGGGCGGGGGTGTTCGGGCGGGGTCAGTGGATCGAGGCGGCCGTCGTCTCCGGCGGCGGCGCATCGGCGGGCGGCGGCGGGGCGGCGTCGGCGCGACGGCGGGCGCAGGCGTCGTCGACGCGGGCCTTCAGCGGGGCGAGAAAGCCGCGCAGCTGTTCCGCGACGCGGGCCAGCCGGTCTAGGCGGGCGAGCACGCGGTCGAGTTCGGCCAGGGTCTTCGGCCAGCCCTCGGCGTCGTCGTCGATCCAGGTTTCGAGCACATGGGCGAAGGCCAGCGCCAGCGCCTGGGCGCGGATGCGGCCCTCGAGGCCGGAATGATCGAGCCCGGCGGCGGCGAGCATCCAGCGCTGCGAGCCGACGGCGACGCGGTTGAGCATCAGGGCGAGGGCGGGATCGCGCCTGACCGAGGCGACCAGTCCCTTGATCGCGACTTTATGCGGGGCGAGCGCGTCGAAGCGGCGCATCAGCACATCGAACAGCCGGTCCTTGACCGGTTCACCGGCCATGTTGGGGTCGTGGCCATCGAGTACCGCCTGATCGATGCGGGCGGCGAAATCGGCGATGATCGCGGCCTTGTCGGCATAGGCGCCGCGCAGTTGCGCCAGCGAAAGGCCGGCGGCATCGGCGATGCGATCGAGCCCGATCGCTTGCCAGCGGTTGGTGGCAAGTTCGGCCATGAAGGCGCTGATGATCTTCTGGCGCTGCTTCTCGGTTGCCATGGCGGGCTCCTTTCCGGCGATCATTCGAACATAGGGCCGACGCCGGCCGGCGGCAAATGCCGATCGCCGGCGGCGGTGTTGATCATGTCAGAAGCCCGACGGCATCACTCCTCGCCGTCGTGGAAATAGTCGTGGATCTGCCGGGCCATGGCCTCGGAGATGCCGGAGACGGTGAGGAGGTCCTCGAAGCTGGCGCGGGCGATGGTCTTGACCGTGCCGAAGGCCATCAGCAGGGCGCGCTTGCGGGTCGGGCCGATGCCGGGGATCTCGTCGAGCGTCGACTGGGTGATCTGGCGGGAGCGCTTGGCGCGATGGGTGCCGATGGCGAAGCGGTGGGCCTCGTCGCGCAGGCGCTGGACGAAATACAGCACTGGGTCGCGCATCTCGAACTTGAACGACGGCCGGCCGTGGATGAAGAAGGTTTCGCGCCCGGCATCGCGGTCCGGGCCCTTGGCGATGCCGACCAGCGGCACCTGATCGAGGATGCCGAGTTCGGTCAGCACGGCGCGGGCGGCTTCAAGCTGGCCCTTGCCGCCATCGACCAGCACCAGGTCGGGCCAGGGACCGAAGCCGCTGTCGTCGCGCTGGGCCTCGGCGCGCGAGCCGCATTCCTTGACGAGGCGGGAAAAGCGGCGGGTCAGCACCTCGCGCATCATGGCGTAGTCGTCGCCGGGCGTCAGTTCGGTCGACTTGATGTTGAACTTGCGATAGTGGGCCTTGGCGAAGCCCTCGGGGCCGGCGACGATCATGCCGCCGACGGCATTGGTGCCCATGATGTGGGAGTTGTCGTAGACCTCGATCCGCTTCGGCGGTTCCTCCAGCCCGAAGGCGGTGCCGACGCCGGCGAGGAGCTTGGCCTGGGAGGTGGTTTCGGCGAGCTTGCGGCCGAGGGCCTCGCGGGCATTCATCACCGCGTGGTCGACGAGGTCCTTCTTCTCGCCGCGCTTGGGGACCGCCACCTCGACCCGGTATTCGGCCTTTTCCGTCAGCGCCTCGCCGAGGAGGGCGAGGTCGTCGAACTCGTGCGACAGCAGGACGAGACGCGGGATCGGCTTGTCGTCGTAGAACTGGGCGACGAAGCTCTCGAGGATTTCCCTTTCCGCCAGCGACTTGTCGGCGCGGGGGAAATAGGCGTGGTTGCCCCAGTTCTGGCCGGTGCGAAAGAAGAACACCTGAATGCAGGTCTGGCCGCCTTCCTGATGGATGGCGAAGACATCGGCCTCGTCGACGGTCTGCGGATTGATGCCCTGATGCGACTGGATGTGCGACAGCGCCGCCAGCCGGTCGCGGTAGACGGCGGCGCGCTCGAAATCCAGCTCCTCGGCGGCGGCCTGCATCTGGCGGGCGAGGTCGTCCTTGACCAGGCGGCTCTTGCCGGCCAGAAATTCGCGGGTTTCGGCGACGAGCGTGTCGTAGGCGGTAAGGTCGATCTCGCCGGTGCAGGGGGCGGCGCAGCGCTTGATCTGGAACAGGAGGCAGGGGCGGGTGCGGGTCTCGTAGACCGAGTCCGAGCAGGTGCGGATGAGAAACGCCTTCTGCAGGGCGTTGACGGTGCGGTTGACGGCGCCGGCGGAGGCGAACGGGCCGTAATAGTCGCCCTTGCGCTTGCGGGCGCCGCGATGCTTGACGATGGCGCCGGCGTCGTGATCGCCGGTGACGAGGATATAGGCGAACGACTTGTCGTCGCGCATCAACACGTTGAAGCGCGGCCGCAACCGCTTGATCAGGTTGGCTTCCAGCAGCAGCGCCTCGGTCTCGGTGCGCGTCTGCACGAATTCCATCGACACGGTTTCGCGGATCATCCGCGTGATGCGGTTGGAATGGCCCTGGCCGCGGGCATAGTTGGAAACGCGGGCCTTGAGGTTCTTGGCCTTGCCGACATAGAGCACGTCGCCGGCGCCATCGATCATGCGATAGACGCCGGGCGAGCGCGGCAGGCGCTTGACCATGTCGGCGATGACGGCGCGACCGAGCTTGTCCGGCCCTTCCGGCAGGTCCGGCAGGTCGGTCAGGTCCAGTTCGGAGATGTCGCTTTCGTCGCTCATGGGCCGTTTCGAATCCGTGCCGGCCACACGGGGGCCGACGACGCTATCAATTGGCATCGAAAGCGGCAGGAGAAAAGGGCAGGCTCACGGATTGGCGGGGATGCCGATCGGCGGAGCGGGTGGGATCACCACCGGCGGCGGCAAAGGCCGCAATCCGCCGGTCGCGGGCGGGTCGATGGCCGAGCGGATGCGCTTCTCGAAATCGCCCGACGGCTCGACCGGCGCGGCCGGCGGCAGGCCGGGGGGCGATTGTTGCTGCAGCAGGCGGCGGGCCTCGTCCTCCTGGCGCTTGCGCTCGGCCAGCGCCTCGGCCTCGCGGCGGGCGCGGTCCTCCTTCAGCCGGCGCAGTTCGCGGGCGAAGCGCTCGCGCTCGATGATCTCGGATTGCAGGGCCTGGGCGCGCGCCGCCTCGCGCTCATAGGCGCGCAGTGTCAGCCAGGCGAGGAACGGCTCGGTATCGAGGCTGCGGCCCGGCGCGGCGAGGGGCCCGGCGAAGCGGAAGGCGATGCGCGGCTCGGCACCCTGGATGGCGTCACGGCCGGGATCGACGCCGAGGATCGCCTCGCCGTCCAGCGTCAGCTTGGCGAGATCGAGACTGGCGGAGCCGGTCACGCCGGCGTCGCGGGCGGCGACGATGAAGTTCGACATGCGGGCGATGCCGCCGGCGATGGCGATCGGCGCTTCCAGCCGCTCGATCGACAGACTGTCCTTGGCGAGGGCGGCGGCGAAGGCGGGACGGATGCGGCTGTCCTCCAGCGCCAGCCCGGCATCGGCGGCCTTGGTGACGGCGGCAAACGCCCTCGGGTCGGTGCGCGCGGCCTTGAGGCCGGAGCCGGCGATCAGGCCGGAGCCGGTGAGATTGGCGACGATGGCGGCGATCGAGCGGCCGGAGGCCTCGCCGATCAGGCTGGCGTCGAGCTTGCCGGTGAGGGCGGGGGTGGCGGTGTCGGCGATCCAGCCGAGGCGGGCGGCGTCGAGGCCGGCAAGGCGGGCGTCGAGGCCGAGACGGATCTCGCCGCCTGGGGCGATGCGCAGGCGCAGGGCACCGTTGGCGGTGCCGCCGAGCAGGGTTCCGCTCACGGCCTCGAGATTGAGCTGGTCGGCGGTGGTGGTCAGATCGAAGCCGACCTTGTCGAGGGCGATGGCGTCGGACAGGCGCAGCCGGTCGGTCCTGATGGCGACGCGGCTGGCCAGCGACAGGCCCGCCGGCGGGGCGAAGGGGGTGGTCGGCCACAGTTCCGGCTTGCCGGCGGCGAGGTCGGCGGTCCAGGCGTCGGCGCCGAGCAGCGGCTCGGTGAGGTCGCGCAGGTCGAGGGCGTCGGCGGCGAGCGTCCCGGTCAGGCGCGGCAGGGCGCCAGCGCGGTCGAGTTCGAGATTGCCCTTGATGGCGGTGTCGCCGATGCGGCCGTCGAGATCGGCGATGGCGAGGCGGGTGGTGGTGCCGTTCAGCCGGGCGCGCAGGCGGGTGGAGAGGGTTCCGGCGGGGGCGAACTCGGCGTGGGGCGTCAGGTCGAGGACGCCGGCGAGGTCGGGGGTGTCGAGATCGAAAGTCAGGTCGACGGGGCCGGCGCCGGCCTCGGGCAGGCCGACATGGCCGACCAGGCCGAGCTTGCCGTCGACGAGATCGGCGGCGATGGCGACGGCGAGCTTGTCGCGCGGGGTGCCGGCGATGGTGACGCGGGCGGTCTCCGCGGCGGGCTTGCGGGTGGCACCGGCCAGGCCGAGCTGGCGGATGAGCCCGCCCTTGGGCGCGACGAGGCGGATGTCGAGCGAGAGCGGGCCGTTGCGCCAGTGCTCGGGGCGGGCATCGAAGCGGCCGGCGGCGGCGAGGTCGGTGCCGGCCAATGTGCCCTTGGCGTCGATCGCCAGCTGGGCGTTGCTGGTGCTGCCGTCGAGGCGGGCGGTGAGGTCGAGCGGGGCGAGGTGGCGGGCGGCGCGCTCGAACCAGCGGGTGGCGGCGTGGTCGGGCGCCAGCTCGCGGGCAAGCGCCAGCACGCCGTCGAGGCGGGCGGCCTTCACCGCCAGTTCGAAGGTGCCGTCGGGGGCGGTCGACAGGTGGTCGAGCTTGCCGGAGGCGGTGACGCCGGCGCCGCCGAGATCGGCGACGGAGAGGCTGGCGACGCTCAGCGTGTCGTCGGCGAATGTGCCCTGGAACTGCAATTCGCGCGCCTGGGCCCGGCCCCAGCTGGCATTGCCGGCCCAGAGCTTGACGCCGATGGCGCCGATCGGATCGCCGGACCCGCCGCTGCCGAGAATGCCGGCAAGGCCGCGCATGGCGTCGACGTCGAGCTTGTCGGCGTCGATGTCGATGTCGAGCCGGCCGCCGGGGCCGTGATCGCGCACCGGGGAATAGGCGAGCTTGCCGCGCAGGCGGGCGCCGGCATGGTCGATGGTCAGGTCGTCGAGGCCGAAGCGGTTGCCGCCCATGGCGAGATCGCCGGCAAGGCGCAGCGGGTCGGGCCGGGTCGACAGCGGCCGGCCGAGCCACTGGGCGAGCACAGCCGGCTGATCGGCATCGAGCCGCACCCGGCCGGCGAAGCCGGCTGCGACCAGGGTGTCGATGCGCCCGGACAGGGCGAGCCGGGTCTTGCCGGGCAGGTCGACGGCGAGGCTCTCGATGCGCCAGCCCTGCGGCAGGCTCTCGGCGTCGAGGCGGAAATTGCTGGCGACGCTGCCGCCGGCGACGATGCCCGGCACTTCCAGCGCCAGCCGGGTCGGTAGCGGCGGCTTCGGCATCGACACCAGCGCGGCGGCGATGGCATCGGCGACATCGGCGGTGGCGACCGCCGCGCCGGTCGCGCGGGCGATGGCGCGGTCGAGGTCGACATGGCGGGCCGACAGCGCCAGCTGCAGTCGCGGATCGGCGCCGAGATCGACCCGCGCCGAACCGGCGAGCACGTAGGCGCGTTCCTCCGGGCCGACGCTGATGCCGACGTCGCGGGCGTCGATCGCCCTGGCGTCGCCCTTGACGCGGGCGGCGATGCGCCAGGCGAGCGGCGGCGCGGCGCCCTTGTCGCCCTTGGCGATCGTCGGCGCGTGGACGAAGGAGAGGTCGCCTTCCAATGCCGGCTCGGCGGCGCCGAGGCGCAGCAGGCCGTCGAAGGTGGTCTGGACGTCGGGGCTCTGGGCGAAGCGCAGGCGGACCGGCAGGGTGCCGCCGGCGTCTCGCGGCGAGGTGGAGACGCGGAAAGCGTGGCTGGCGTCCTTGTGACGGGCGACGCCTTCGAGCCGCCACGGGCCGGCAAGCGCGGTGGCCGAGGCGGTGGCGTTGATCTGGTCGAGGACGAATTCCCGGTCGGCGCGCTCGTCGCGGATGACAACGCGGCCGTCGATCAGGCCGACATCGGCGAGCGCGATGCCGCCGGCATCGGCGGCGCGGCCGCGAACGGTGACGGGCGCGGTCGGGGCGAGGGTGCCGTCGGCGCGGATGACGAGGTTGAACTCGGGCCGTTCCAGCCGCATCTCGTTGACGTGGATGTCGCCCTTCAGCAGCGGCATCGGGTCGATGTCGAGGCGGAAGGCGGCGACGCGGGCGAGCGGGGCCTCGACCCGGCCGATCACCACGTCGCCCAGGGTTGCCGTCGGCGTCGGCAGCAGGCGGGCGTGGATGTCGCCGATGACAGTCACCTGCTGGCCGAGGATCGCGGCGGCCTCGCGTTCGAACTCGACCTTGTAGTCGTTCCAGTCGACGAAAAGCGGCCCCAGCAGCGCCGTCACCAGCGCCAGGATCATCGCAATGCCGACACTGAGATAGGTCGCGTTCAAGCTCGGGGTCCCGTCGGATTCATGCCAGGGGCCGAAGGCGCTGACGCACCCGGCCCCCGAAGACACGCGAATTTTCCATCCGCATCAGGGCATGAGAAATTCGCCTCAGGAATACCATCGGTCATTTTCAATGCCCAATGGTAGCTGTCCCCCGGCGCGGGGCCGGAGTCGCGGACAGTATCACCAATTCACCGGCTTGATTCCAGCATGTCCGCGTGGCGGTGTGGCGACAGCGACCGCCGATGGGAAATCCGCTCCGGCGGGATCAGTCCGTCACCGGCAATTCGCGGATCTCGACGGTGCCGCCGGCCTCATAGACCGGGTTGCCGGGGATGAGGGCGCGGGCGGCGGCGAGATCGGCGGCCTCGATGCGCATGAAGCCGGCGATGCGCGAAACCGGGGCAGGCGTCCGATCGCCCTTGCGCAGGGTGATGCCGCCGCCGAAGGCGCTGCCGCCCTCGAGCGCGTCGGCCTCGATCAGGTGCATGACATAGGCATTCCACAGGGCCGGATCATCCGCCGCGCGCTGATCGGTTGCGTCATCGTGCATCAGCAGGACGAAATCAGGCATGCCCGGGCTCTCCGTTGCGGTCAGTTGGCTTCGGTCAGGTGGCGACGATCTTGCCGGGGTTCATGATGCCATGGGGATCAAGGGCCGTCTTGATGGCGCGCATGGCATCAAGCGGCGCGGTGCCGTGTTCGCGTTCGAGGTATTTCATCTTGCCGGAGCCGACGCCATGCTCGCCCGAGCAGGTGCCTTCCATCGCCAGCGCCCGCAACACCAGCCGCTCCATGAACGCCTTGGCGCGCTCGACCTCGAACGGGCTCTCCATGTCGATCAGCGGCAGGCAGTGGAAATTGCCGTCGCCGACATGGCCGACGATCGGCGCGATCAGGCCGCAGGATTCGATGTCGCGCTTGGTTTCGTCGATGCACTCGGCCAGGCGCGAGATCGGTACGCAGACGTCGGAGGAAACCGACTTGCAGCCGGGGCGCAGCGACAGCGCCGCCCAATAGGCATCGTGCCGGGCGGCCCACAGCCGCGAGCGCTCCTCGGCGAGCGTCGCCCACTGGAACGGGCCGCCGCCATATTCGGCGGCGATATCGCCGAAGCGCTCGGCCTGTTCGACGACGCCAGCCTCGGTGCCGTGGAATTCGACCAGCAGCAGCGGCTGTTCGGGCAGCGACAGTTTCGAATAGCCGTTGACGGCGCGGACCTGCACCTCGTCGAGCAGCTCGATGCGCGCCACCGGCAGGCCGGTCTGGATGGTGAGGATCACCGCGTCGGCGGCGGCCTTGATCGACGGGAACGGGCAGATGCCGGCGGAGGTGGCCTCGGGGATGCCGTAGAGCCGCAGCGTCAGCTTGGTGATGATGCCGAGGGTGCCCTCCGAGCCGACGAACAGCCGGGTGAGGTCGTAGCCGGTCGACGACTTTCGCGCCCGGCGCGAGGTGGTCATCACCTCGCCCGTGGCGGTGACGACCTCGAGCGAGATGACGTTGTCCTTCATCGTGCCGTAGCGCACGGCGTTGGTGCCGGAGGCGCGGGTCGAGGCCATGCCGCCGAGCGAGGCATCGGCGCCGGGATCGATGGGGAAGAACAGGCCGGTATCGCGCAGGAATTCGTTGAGCTGCTTGCGGGTGACGCCGGGCTCGACGACGCAGTCGAGATCCTCGGCGTGCACGGCCAGCACCTTGTTCATGCGCGAGACGTCGAGCGAAATGCCGCCGGCGGGCGCGTTGACATGGCCCTCGAGCGAGGTGCCGGTGCCGAAGGGGATGACCGGCACGCGGTGGGCGGCGCAGGCGCGGACGGTCTCGACCACGTCGGCGGTCGATTCGGCAAAGACGACGGCATCGGGCAGTTGCGGGTCGATCCAGGTCAGCGTCGCCGAATGCTGCTCGCGCAGGGCATGCCCGGTCGCCAGTCGCTCGCCGAAACGCTGCTTCAATATGCCGACGACCGTGGCGATCGCGGCTTCGTCGCGCGGGGGAACTGACGGGGCCACCATGGCAATCTCCTCGACCATCGTTCTTTTCTTGCCGGCGACCCTATTGCATCGCCAGCCAAAAAA
>JAEULV010000048.1 GCA_016793065.1 Hyphomicrobiaceae bacterium | reverse complement strand
AAAATCGGCCTCGAAGTCGCCGGAATTCAGATAGTCGTAGAAGATGCCGCCCACCCCGCGCGGCTCGTCGCGGTGCTTGAGGTGGAAATAGCTGTCGCACCACGCCTTGTAGCGCTCGTAGTCGGCCACCGGATGGCTTTCGCACGCCCGCCGCATCGCCCCGTGGAAATCGACCGTGTCCGGGTCGTCCTGGCTGCGGCGGCGGTCGAGCACCGGCGTCAGGTCGGCGCCGCCGCCGAACCACTGCTTCGACGTCACCACCATGCGGGTGTTCATGTGCACCGCCGGCACGTTGGGGTTCCACGGATGCGCGATCAGCGAGATGCCCGAGGCCCAGAATCGCGGATCGGTCTCGGCGCCCGGGATCTGCGCCCGGAACTCCGGCGCGAATTCCCCGTGCACCGCCGAGACATGCACGCCGACCTTCTCGAACACCCGGCCATGCATCATCGCCATGGTGCCGCCGCCGCCAGGCTTCCCGGTCGCATCGGTGCGCGTCCACGGCGTCCGGACGAACCGCCCCGCCGGCAGCCCCGCCTGCGGCCCGCTCTCCAGCCGGTCCTCCAGCGTCTCGAACGCCTTGACGATCCGGTCGCGCAATTGCTCGAACCAGGCGGTCGCCCGCGCCTTCTTGTCGTCGATCCCCTCCGGAACCGGCGCCTCGAATCCCTGCCGCGCGTCGCTCATCGCCTTGCCTCTTCGCCATTCCGGACCAGACCGATCGACAGGCCGTCGTCCGGCGTCTCGGTTTCGAGTTTTTCCAATGCGGGAAAAAGCCCCAGTTGTCGATAGACCTCGCCGACGACCAGGGCGCAGGTCATCGCGAGGTTGATCGACCGCCGCCCGGCCAGCATCGGCACGCTGACCACCGCGTCCGCCCGCGCCATCACCGCGGCCGGCGTGCCGGCGCTCTCGCGCCCGAACATCACGATGTCGCGCCGGTCATAGCGGAAATCCGTGTGCGACACCGCCCCGCCGGTCTCCACCAGCACCAGCCGCCGCCCGCCGGCGCGGCGCGCCGCGTCGAACGCCTCGAAATCGGCATGCCGGACGAGCGCCGCCATGTCGAGATAGTCGAGCCCGGCGCGACGCAACATCCGGTCGTCGAGCCGGAATCCCGCCGGCTCGATCACGTCGACCGGGAATCCGAGGCAGGCCGCCAGCCGCAGGATCGTGCCGGTATTGGGCGGAATATCCGGCTGGAACAGGGCCACCCGGGGCCCGGAACCGGCCATGGCGTCGCCGATCGGCGCGTTCATGCAGGAACTTTCGTCTAACGAATTGGCGCTGAACTCGAACAGTTCCAAGTTTCTCTTTTAAGTCAAGGGGCTTAGCACCCTATACGGATTGTCGCGGAATCTTGCGACATCCTGTCCCCAAACCGGGGGCCGATGCTGGACAATAAGGCGAACTGATGTCACAAGACGGCCCGATCGGGGGCAGGCCGGCTCCCGCTCGCATAGCCGGACGACCGGAACCGAGGCAGGCATCCGCCGCTTCGGCCGTTTGTTTTGGCCGAACGGAACCGGCCGCTGCACGCCCCTTGCGGCAGTTATGATGCGCATGAAAGGAACCGACCTTGGCTACCACCAATTCGGCAGAACCGACCCGGCGTGATTTCCTCTACATCGCGACCGCTGCGACGGGCGCTGTGGGCGCCGGCTTCGCTGCCTGGCCGTTCATCCACCAGATGAACCCGGACGCTTCGGCGCTGGCGTTGTCGACCACCGAAGTCGATATCTCGGCGATCCAGCCGGGCCAGATCGTAACCGTCAAGTTCCGCGGCAAGGCGATGTTCGTTCGCCGCCGCACCAAGGGCGAGATCGACGCCGCCCGCAAGGACGACACCGCCGCCCTGCCGGATCCGGCCAAGGATGCCGACCGCGTCAAGCCGGGCAAGGACGAATGGCTGATCGTTTCGGGCGTCTGCACCCACCTGGGCTGCACCCCGGTCGGCACGGCCGGTGGCCGCGGCGATTTCGACGGCTGGTTCTGCCCCTGCCACGGCTCGCACTACGACACCTCGGGTCGTATCCGCAAAGGCCCGGCGCCGCTGAACCTTCCCGTTCCGGAATATCAGTTCACTTCCGACACGGTGGTTCTGATCACCGATCTGAAGAACGCCTGATCCTCGGCAGCCCTTTTCAGTCCTTCAGGAGCATCCTCCCATGGCCGGTCACTCGACCTACCAGCCGCAGAATGCCATCGCCAAGTGGCTCGAGCGGCGCCTGCCGATCATCTCCATGATGCATGGTCAGGCCGTGGCGTTCCCGACGCCGCGTAATCTCAACTATTTCTGGACCTTCGGCGCCATCGCCATGTTCATGCTGATCACGATGATCCTCACGGGTATCGTGCTCGTCATGCACTACACGCCGCACACCTCGCTCGCCTTCAATTCGGTCGAGCACATCATGCGCGACGTCAACTACGGCTGGCTGATCCGCAATCTCCACCAGAACGGCGCCTCGCTGTTCTTCATCGCCGTCTACATGCACATCCTGCGCGGCCTCTACTTCGGTTCCTACAAGGAACCGCGCGAAGTGCTGTGGATCCTCGGCGTGCTGATCTTCCTCCTCATGATGGCCACCGCCTTCATGGGCTATGTGCTGCCGTGGGGCCAGATGTCGTTCTGGGGCGCCACCGTCATCACCAACCTGTTCTCCGCCTTCCCGATCGTCGGCGATCCGGTGGTGAGCTGGCTGTGGGGCGGCTTCTCGGTCGACAACCCGACGCTGAACCGCTTCTTCGCGCTGCACTACCTGCTGCCGTTCATGATCCTCGGCGTCGTCGTCCTGCACATCTGGGCGCTGCACGTCTCCGGCAACGGCAACCCGACCGGCGTTGAAGTGAAGTCCGAGCAGGACACCCTGCCCTTCCACCCGTACTACACGATCAAGGATCTGTTCGCGGTGGCGGTGTTCTTCATCTTCTTCCTGATCTTCGTCTTCTACATGCCGATGTTCTTCAACCACCCGGACAACAATATCGAGGCCAACCCGCTGGTGACGCCCGCGCATATCGTTCCGGAATGGTACTTCCTGCCGTTCTACGCCATCTTGCGCGCGGTTCCCGACAAGCTCGGCGGCGTGCTGGCCATGTTCGGCGCCATCGCGGTGATGTTCATCCTGCCGTGGCTCGACACCTCGAAGATCCGCTCGATGACCTATCGTCCGATCGCCAAGGTGTTCTTCTGGCTGTTTGTCGTCGCCTGCGTGGCCCTCGGCTACCTCGGCGCCGCTCCGGCCGAAGGCCTCTACGTGGTGTTCTCGCGCATCTTCATGGCCATCTACTTCGGCTACTTCGTGTTCCTGTTCGTCATCGGCCTCGTCGAAAAGCCGAAGCCACTGCCGAACTCGATCACCGAATCTGTCCTGAGCTGATCTGGATCGACGGGAGACAAGCACATGTTTACGCAAACCAAGTCCCGCGTCCGGACCTTCCTCGCCGCCGCCACCCTGGCGATCGGCGCGGTCGCGGCCGCCACTCCGGCGCTCGCCTCGGGCGACGTCGTCCACATCGAGCGGCAGAAGTGGTCGTTCTCCGGCGCCTTCGGCACCTATGACAAGGCCCAGCTGCAGCGTGGCTTCAAGGTCTACAAGGAAGTCTGCTCGGCCTGCCACGGCATGGGCCTCGTGTCCTTCCGCAATCTCGTCCAGTCCGGCGGCCCGGAGTTCTCCGAGGCCCAGGTCAAGGCGCTGATCAAGGAAGCCGGCTACGAGACCCTCGACGGCCCGAACGACCAGGGCGAGATGTTCAAGCGGCCGTCGCGCCTCTCGGACCGCCTGCCCTCGCCGTTCCCCAATCCGGAAGCCGCCCGCGCCGCCAATAACGGCGCCTATCCGCCGGACTTCTCGATGATCGCCAAGGCCCGCGCCGTGGCCGGGTCCTATCCGGGCTCGTTCCTCGTCGACGGCCTGACGCTCTACGCCGAGCACGGCCCGGACTACATCTACAACCTGATCACCGGCTACAAGGACGCCCCCAAGGGCCACGAGTGCGCCGATGGCCTGAACTATAACGACAAGTTCCTGTCGGGCACCTGCATCGCCATGGCCGCCCCGATCAGCGACGATCAGGTGACCTACGAAGACGGCTCCAAGCAGACCGTCGACCAGTATGCCCGCGACGTTTCTGCGTTCCTGAACTGGGCCGCCGAGCCCAAGCTCAACGAGCGCAAGCAGATCGGCTTCCTGACGCTGCTGTTCCTGACCGTGCTGGCCGGCCTGCTCTACCTCACCACGCGCAAGCTGTGGTCGGGCATCAAGCACTGAGCCGGTTTCGTCCGGCGCCCGCGCCGGACGGCGGCTGATACCATCGGGCAGTGAAAATGGCCGATGGTATTCCGGACGCGAATTTCTCACGCCGCTGATGCGGATGAGAAAATCGCGAGCCCTCCGGGGCCGGGCGCGCCAGCGCCTTCGGACCCTGGCATGAATCAACCGAAAAGGGCTCTCGCAAGAGGGCCCTTTTTGCTATGCATCGCTCGACCACGACAACGCGGATGCAAACAATCATGACCAGGACAGTTCTCGGCATCATCGGCGGCTCCGGCCTCTACGACCTCCCCGGCCTGGCGAATTCCGAATGGATCACCGTCGAGACCCCCTGGGGCGAGCCGTCCGATCAGGTCCGCCGCGGCGAGATCGACGGCCTGCCGGTGGTATTCCTGCCACGCCACGGTCGCGGCCATCGCTTTTCGCCATCCGACATCAACTATCGCGCCAATATCGACGTGATGAAGCGCTGCGGCGTCACCGATCTCGTTTCCATCTCCGCCTGCGGTTCGCTGAAGGAGGAGCTGGCGCCCGGCACCTTCGTGCTGATCGACCAGTTCATCGACCGCACCTTCGCCCGACCGAAGTCGTTCTTCGGCGCCGGCTGCGTCGCCCATGTCTCCATGGCCAATCCGGTGTCTCCCGGCCTCGTCGACCGCATCGAGGCCGCCTGTCAGGCCGAAAGCCTCGCCTACGCCCGCGGCGGCACCTACATGGTGATGGAGGGGCCGCAATTCTCCTCGCTCGCCGAAAGCCAGCTCTATCGCCAGTGGGGCTGTTCGGTGATCGGCATGACCAACATGCCCGAGGCCAAGCTCGCCCGCGAGGCCGAGATCTGCTACGCCACCATCGCCATGGTCACCGACTACGACAGCTGGCATCCCCATCACGGCGAAGTCGACGTCCAGTCGATCATCAAGGTGCTGCGCGAAAACACCGTGCACGCCCAGTCGCTGGTTCGCCGCCTTGCCGCCGACTTCCCCAGGGAACACCCGGCCTGCCCGATCGGATCCGACCGCGTCCTCGACCACGCCATCATGACCGCGCACGACAAGCGCGACCCGAGCCTGATCGCCAAGCTCGACGCCGTCGCCGGCCGCGTTCTCTGACGCACCCCGCGATGGCGGCGCCACCCTTGCCGGTGGCGCCGCCATCGCGATCATTCGGCCGCCTGCGGCCCCGCCGTCTTGCGCCCGGCAACGTCATTGGCCGGCATCGGGATCGCCCCCGCCCCCGCCGCCGGCACCGGCTGCGGCAACGCCTGATGCGCCGGCGCGATCTGCTCATAGACGTCCGCCTCCTCGTTCGGGCCGACCATCCGGCCGAACAGGAAGCCGAACATCCGGCTGACATCGTCCATGACGATATAGAACGACGGCACGAACACCAGCGACAGCACCGTCGACACGATCAGGCCGCCGATCACCGCGATCGCCATCGGCGCCCGGAATTCGCCGCCATCGCCCAGCCCATAGGCCGAGGGCAGCATGCCCGCCGCCATCGCGATGGTCGTCATGATGATCGGCCGCGCCCGCTTGCGTCCGGCATCGATGATCGCCAGACGCCGCTCGACGCCGCGATGCACCTGCTCCACCGAGAAGTCGACCAGCATGATGGCGTTCTTGGTGACGATGCCCATCAGCATAAGAATGCCGATCACCACCGGCATCGACACCGAATTATGCGTCACCAGCAGCGCCGTGATCACGCCGCCGATCGACAGCGGCAGCGACAGCAGGATGGTGATCGGCTGGAACACCGAGCCGAACAGCAGGATCAGCACGCCGAGCACCAGCAACAGCCCCAGCCCCATCGCCGTGGCGAAGCTCTGGAACATCTCGGTCTGGATCTCGGCGTCGCCCGCCTCGACAATCCGCACCCCGGCCGGCAGGTTCATCACCTCCGGCAGCGCATCGACCAGCCGCTTGGCGTCGCCCAGTTCCACCCCCGGCGCCAGCCCGGCGCCGATGCGGACCTGCCGCTCGCGCTGATAGCGCTCGATCGTCGACGGCCCCTGGCCGAAGCCGATATCCGCCACCGCCGAGAGCGGCACCGCCACCCCGTTGGCATTGGCGACCTTCAAAGCCGCCAGCGTCGCGAAATCGGCGCGCGCCTCGACCGGCAACTGCACCCGAATCGGCACCTGCCGGTCGCCGACGGTGAACTTGGCGAGATTGGCGTCATAGTCGCCGATCGTCGCCACCCGCACCGTCTCGGCGATGGCATAGGGCGTGATGCCGAGCCGCGCCGCCTCGTCGAGCTTCGGCCGGATGCGGATTTCCGGCCGCTCCAGCCCGGCGGTCGCCGCCGTGTCGACCAGCCCCGGCACCCGCCGCATCGCGCTTTCCAGCTTCGCCGTCGCCTCCGCCAACGCTTCCGCGTCGCGCGACAGGATCGCCAGCTGGAACTCCCGCTCGCCGCGATCGTTGGCCACATAGGCCCGCACGTCCGCCACCGTCGCCAGCGCCGCGCTGACCTTGGCCTTCACCCGGATCTCCGGAATCGACCGCTGCGTCTTGTGCAAGAGCTGCACCACCATCGTCGCATAGCGAACGTTGCGCGAGCCGAGCGGATTGGTCCCGCCCATCACGAACACGTTCTTCACTTCCGGGATGGTCTTTAAAAGCTTGGAAATCTCCGCCGTCTTGGCGCCGTTGTCGTCGAGTGACGCCCCCGGCGGCAGTTCGACGAACACCATGATCCGCGACGTATCGTCGATCGGCAGGAACCCCGTCGGCAGGAACTTCATCGACGCGATCGACACCGCGAACAGGATGAAGCCGGCGACGATCGTCACATAGGCCATGCTCGGCCGCGCCTTGAGGCGCCAGCCGAGCTTCGGCACCCGCCAGTCGATCCGCGCGCTCGCCAGCGTCTTGGACAAGAAGCCGGTATAGCCACGCATCAGCGGCCCGTCCGGCAGCTCTTCCTCCACATGCGCGTCGAGCACGATGCCGACCAGATGCCGCACGAACAGATAGGCGAGCCCGAACAGTCCGATCGCCACGCCGATTTCGGCAAGCGACCCCTGCGTCAGCCCCATCATCCCGTTGATGAGCCCGCCCCAATAGTGCTCGACCAGTTCCGCCACCGCCCGCACGCCGGCCGGTGCCGCCTCGCCGAGGATCTTCACCGCCAGCGTCGAGGCAACCAGCGGCCCCGCGATCAGCGCGAACACGATCAGGCTCGCCGGATTGACCCGCTTCAACCGCGCCGCCTTGTAGGCCGCCGGATCGTCGACCTTGACCAGCGGCCGCATCAGATAGGCCGCCATCATCGGCGTCACCAGCCGCGCCACCAAGAGCGAGAACAACACCGCGATCGCCACCGTCAGGCCGAACTGCTTGAAATACTGCCCGACAATGCCGCCCATGAACGACACCGGCGCGAACACCGCCACGATGGTGAACGAGATCGCGATCACCGCGAGGCCGATTTCGTCGGCCGCCTCCATGGCCGCCTTGTAGGGCGACTTGCCCATCCGCATGTGCCGGGCGATGTTCTCGATCTCGACGATCGCGTCATCGACCAGGATGCCGGTCACCAGCGTCACCGCCAGCAGGCTGACGAGATTGAGCGAAAAGCCCATCATCGACATCGCCCAGAAGGTCGGGATGATCGACAGCGGCAGCGCGAAGGCCGAGATCAGCGTCGCCCGCCAGTCGCGCAGGAACAGGAACACCACCAGCACCGACAACAGCGCCCCCTCGATCAGGGTCGTCATCGCCGCCTCGTAATTGCCCTTGGTGTACCAGACCGTATCGTCGATCAGTGCGATCTCCACCTGCGGATGCTCGGCCCGCAGCTTGGCGACCCGCGCCTCCACCCGGTCCTTGACGTCGATCTCGCTCGCTCCCTTGGCGCGGAACACCGCCAGCGACACCACCGGCTCGCCGTCGAGGCGCGAATAGGAGCGCGGCTCCTCATAGGCGTCGACCACCTCGCCGAGATCGCCGAGCCGCACCTCGCGCCCGCCCGGCAGGATGATGCTGCTGCGCGCCAGCTCGTCGATGCTCTTCGCCCCGGCGAGCGTCCGGATCGACTGCTGCTGGCCGCCGACATCGCCCTTGCCGCCGCCAAGCTCGATATTGGTCGCCCGCAATTGCTGGTTCACCGTCGCGGCGGTGACGCCGAGCGCCGCCAGCCGGGCCGGATCGAGCCGCACCTGGATCTCGCGGGTCACGCCGCCGATGCGCGTCACCCGGCCGATGCCGCGTAACGCCTGCAGCTCGCGCGCCACCACGTCGTCGACGAACCACGACAGGCCTTCGATCGTCTTGTCGGCCGAGCGGATCGAATAGGCGAGGATCGCCGCCCCCTCGACATCGATCCGGTTCACCACCGGCTCGTCCGCAGTCGCCGGCAGCGACGAGCGGATATTGGTCACCGCGTCCTTGACGTCGTTCACCGCCCGGTCGATGTCGGTATCCAGCCGGAACTCGATCACCGTGGTCGAGGCGCCGTCATTCAGCGTCGACGACACCTTGTTGACGCCCGACAAGCTGGCGACTGCATCCTCGACCTTCTTCGCCACCTGGGTTTCAAGCTCGGCCGGCGCCGCGCTCGGCTCCGTCACCGTCACCGACACCAGCGGGAAGTCGATATTGGGGAATCGCATCACCGGCATCGACGCGAAGCTCACGAGCCCCATCGCCATCAGGACGACGAACAGCACGATCGCCGGCACCGGTTTGCGGATCGAATAGGCGGAAACGTTGATAGCCATCTGAATTCAGCTCCCGCTCAGCCCGCGACCGGCTTGCCATCGGCATCGACCGGCGTGATGCGGTCGCCGGCGCGGACGAACCCGCCGGCGCGCAGCAACACCACATCGCCCGCGGCGATACCCTCGACGATTTCCACCTGACCCTCGGCCCGCATGCCGGTCTTGACGGCCCGGTTCTCGACCTTGCCGTCGCGCACCACCTGCACCTGCGCGCCCTTGTCGCTCGACACGATCGCCGACAACGGCACGCTCACCACCTTGCGCCGCTCGATCTCGATCAGGCCGCTGCCGAAGGCGCCGGCCCGGATGCCGTCGCGCCCCGGCAGCGCCACCCGCACCTTGCCAAGCCGCGACGCCCGGTCGATCTCGGTCATCACCAGCCGCACCTTGCCGGTCACCGGCGCGGCAAACCCCGCCGGCGTTACCGTCGCCGGCTGGCCGACGGCGAT
The DNA here is from genome assembly GCA_016793065.1 of Hyphomicrobiaceae bacterium. Classification (GTDB taxonomy): domain Bacteria; phylum Pseudomonadota; class Alphaproteobacteria; order Rhizobiales; family Ancalomicrobiaceae; genus JAEULV01. Next base: position 93,407 of record JAEULV010000048.1, on the reverse strand, counting down.
CCGCGCCATTGCCGTTTCCGGCACGTCGGCCTCGAGTTCGATGTCGCCGCCGGCGATGATCGTGAACAGCGGCCCCGACTGCGCCGAGGCAATCGCGCCCAGTCGCGCCGCGCGGCTCGCCACCAGCCCGGCCGCCGGCGCCTTGATCTCGGTCCGCGCCATCCGCACGTCGATTTCCTTGCGGCCCGCCTGCAACGCCGCCAGTTCCGCCTTGGCCTGGTTGAGCCCCTGCCGCGCCGAATTCGCCCGCGCTTCCGCCGCCTTGGCCGCGGCAACCCGCGAATCCAGTTCCTGGATCGACGCGGTGCCGGAGGTCCGCAGGGTGCGGATGCGCGCCAGCGTCGCGTCCGCCTCGGCCCTGGTCGCGTCCGCTTCCGCGATCGCCGCCTCCGCCTGGGCGATGCCGGCGACCGCGCGCGCCACATTGGCGTCGCTCTGCGCCACCAACGCATCCAGCGTCGCCCGCGACAGCCGCGCCATCACCTGGCCCTTGTCGACGACCGCCCCCTGCTCGACCAGGATCTCGACGATCGCCAGCCCCTCGATCTCGGTGTTGACCGCCACATCCTCGCGCGCCACCAGCGTACCGGAAACCAGCGTCGTCGCCGCCAGTTCGCGCGCCTGCGCCCGCACCACCGTGATCACCGGCGCCGGCGCCACCTGTCCCGTCGCGCCGACGCTCTCGGCGGCGACGACGTCGGTCGCGATCGAACCGGCAAGCAGACAAAGGGCGAGGGCGAGGGGGCGAGCGGAGGACATCATCGAGCCTTGATACTGAATTCGGGAAGGATTGGATTGAACGGCCATGGGCGTCTTTGTCATGAAGCCGGCTCCACAACCAGTTGCGACGGCGCCGGGTCCGTCTCCCGCTGGACGGGGGGCTTCAACGGCCGCAGCAGCAGCCGCGACCATTGCTTCACCGCCTCGGCCAGCGCCGGCAGCGACACCTCGATATCGACGCCGGCCCGCGCGCACAGCCCGTCGCCGAGCGACAGCAACAGCACCGCCACCGTCGCCGGGTCCATCGTCGGGGCAATCTCGCCCCGCTCGATCGCCCGCTCCACCGCCCGCGTCATCGCCGCGCGCATGTCCCGTTCCAGCCCGGCATAGACGGCGGCGATCTCGGCGTTGCGCGAGATCTCCGACAGCACCTCCGCCCACATCGCCAGGTGTTCCCGGTTGGCATGGTCGGCAAGATGCTGGTCGATCAGGTCGGAAAGCGCGCCGAGAAAGCTCTCCGCCGTCGACAGCGCCGCGAATTGCGCCGCGATCCGCTGCCGCTCCTCGTCGATGATCGCCGCGATGATCTCGGTCTTGGAGCGGAAATAGCGGTAGACATTGCCGGCGCTCATCCCGGCCTCGAGGCAGACTTCCTGCATGCCGGTGCCGTGGAACCCCGAACGGGTGAAGCACCGCTCCGCCGCCCGCAGGATCTGCCGGCGCCGCTCGGTCTGCAGTTCGACATTGGGCATACGCATCGCGGACGCGCTCCGGCAAGCGGGGATTGCGGCAGGACTGGGTCGCCCCGGACCGGGATCGACCCTGAACGAACGTTCGCTTATTGATGATTTCCGTCACACTCTCAAGAACGAACGATCGTTCGCTCTTTCGCTCACGCAGTTGTGATCGACTTTAGTCGATGCTAACGAATCTCTTCCACTGCCGACATCATCCCATCGTCACCGAAGTCGCGCTATTCTGCCGCTTCTCAAGGCGTTGCGTGCCTGCTCGCGCGCCCGTATCCGGGCACATCCTGCCGCGCCAAAGTGCAAGCGCGCTCGAAACTCTCTTTCGATTCAACCAGATCGAACCGGTTCTGCTTTGCATTTGTTTTCGCGGATGTTGCATTAAATTGCGCCAGCAAAAGCAGGAGCTCAGACTTGCGGCTGAATTGGCATTCTGGAATTTTTGTTACAGTATGCATGTGGCATTGACCGCTCGCACCGTCGCGGTTGCAGCTGACGGTCAAACCCGTGCTGGGTGGCATCACCGCCGCCCGGATGGTCCCTGGGATGGCGGCTCAAGCCGTCGTCGCGACAACAACGACTGGAAACGTGAAGCATGCAGGATAGCGCGTCCGCGCCAGCGCAGTTCCGGGTGATCGTCGGCCGAGGCCTGACGGTTGACGGCAGCCTGCGCGCCTGGCGCGACGAGATTTCCCGCACCGTGCTCGGCATCGATGTCCGCTGCGTCCGCGACGCCATCATCGACGCCCGCGTCGGCATCGGCCAGCTTGGCCGGCTGTCGATCACCCGCCTGTCGCTGTCCCCGATCGAGATGATCCGCTCGCGCGAGCTGATCGCCGATGGCGACGCCGGCTTCTCCATGTCGATCATCGAGGACGGCCAGTTTCTCGCCAGCCAGAACGGCGAGGAGTTCCTGCTCCGCCCCGGCCAGGCGGTGATCATGAGCGCCTCATCGCCGTCCAATCTCCTGACCCAGACCGGCGGCGTGCTGTGGGGCCTGAAGTTCGCCCCCGCCGACCTGCGCCTGTCCGGCCTCGACCCGCAACGCTTCGCCGGCCGCCGCATCGAGACCTGCACCGCGCTGAAGCTGCTGCGGTCCTATGCCGGCACCATCGCCGGCACCCTGCGCTCGGCCGCCCCGGCCGATGTCGAGATGTATGACCGCCACATGTGCGACCTCATCGGCGCCACCCTGCGCGATCTCGACAGCCGGTCGCTTGATGAGCGCGGCGGCGTCCGCATCGCCCGGCGCCAGGCGCTCTATTCCTTCATCGAGAAGCACGCCTGCGACCCGGAGCTGACGCTCGCCCGCGCCGCCCGCGCCCTCGACATGTCCGAACGCTCGGTCCAGGCCCTGCTGACCGAGGTCGAGACCTGCTTCACCGATCTCGTCCGCGCCCGCCGGCTGGAAACCGCCTACAGCGCCCTGATCGCCGACGGCCAGCGTCGCCTGCGCATTCTCGACGTCGCCTACGAGTCCGGCTTCCAGGACATCTCCACCTTCAACCGCCTGTTCCGTGCCCGCTATGGCATGACCCCGCGCCAGGCCCAGGGCACCGGCGCCGCCAAGCTCACCGCCATCGGTTGAGCCGCCCAACAAGCCTCGGCGCCCCGCTCACCCTGCCCACAGCGACGCGATGCCCTCGGCCGAGGCCGGCACCACGCCGCGTTCGGTGATCAGCGCCGTCACCAGCCGCGCCGGCGTCACGTCGAAGGCGTAATTGGCCACCGGCGAGCCGTCGGCGACGATGCGCACCGTCTCCAGCCGCCCGTCGGCGCACCGCCCGGTGACCTCGCTCACTTCCGCCCCGCCGCGCTGCTCGATCGGAATCTCCTTGATACCATCCGCAATGGTCCGGTCGATCGTCGGCGTCGGCAGCGCCACATAGAACGGCACGCCGTTGTCGGCCGCCGCCAACGCCTTCAGATAGGTGCCGATCTTGTTGGCGACATCGCCATGCGCCGTGGTGCGGTCGGTGCCGACGATGACGCAATCGACCATGCCGTGCTGCATCAGGTGGCCGCCGGTATTGTCGGCGATCACCGTGTGCGGCACGCCGTGATGCCCCAGCTCATAGGCGGTCAGAAAGGCGCCCTGATTGCGCGGGCGCGTCTCGTCGACCCAGACATGCACCGCGATTCCGGCCTCATGCGCCATGTAGATCGGCGCCGTCGCCGTCCCCCAGTCGACGGTTGCCAGCCAGCCGGCATTGCAGTGGGTGAGAATGTGCACCGGCTCGCCATCGGCCTTGCCGGCGGCGAGATCCTCGATCAGCCGCAGGCCGTTGCGGCCGATGCCGGCATTGATCGCCACGTCCTCGTCGGCGATCGACGCCGCCAGCCGCCACGCCGCGCCGGCCCGCTCGCCCGGCGCCAGCTCCGCCAGCCGCGTCCGCATCCGCTCCAGCGCCCAATGCAGGTTGATCGCCGTCGGCCGGGTCCGGATCAGCCGCTGAAACGCCCGCTCCAGACCGCCGTCCGAGGCATCGCCGGCCATGCCCAGCGCCATGCCATAGGCCGCCGTCGCCCCGATCAGCGGCGCGCCGCGCACCACCATCGTCTCGATCGCCACCGCCGTCGCCTCGACATCGGTGAGCCGCAGCGTTTCCAGCCGAAACGGCAACCGCGTCTGGTCGATCACCACCACCGCGTCACCCTCGCGCCAGATGGTCCGATATGCCTTGCCGTCGATCTTCATGCTCGCTCCCGCATCCCGCGCGCCCGGCGTTCAGATTGCCCCGGAACGCGGCGGCTTTCACCCGGACTTAATCGCGCCTTGCTAGTTTGTCCCTCCGGAAATGAGGATATCAAGCCATGTTTGCCAGCGGTGACTGGGTCAATTCCGAGCGCGTGCGCTTCGTCTCGTCGCTCATCATCGCCATTGGCCTTGCCGCGCTTGCCGTCGCCTTCGCCACCCGCAGCGGCAATCTCGACGCCCTCGGTCGCCCCCTCGGCACCGATTTCGCCAGTTTCTGGACCGCCGGCGCCCTTGTTCTCGACGGTCGTGCCGCCGCGCCCTATGACTGGTCGATCCATCAGGCCTTCCAGAACGCCTATTTCCTCCAGCCCCTCGATGCCGATTTCTACTGCTGGCAATACCCGCCCTTCTTCCTGGCGCTCGCCGCCGGCCTTGCCGCCCTGCCCTATCTCGGCGCGCTGCTCGTCTGGCTCGGCGCCACCCTCGCCGCCTATCTCGCCGTCATGGCCCGCCTGCTCGACGCCCGCCGCGACGCCCTCGTCGTCGCCATCGGCTTTCCCGCCGTCTGGCTCAACATCGGCCATGGCCAGAATGCCTTCCTCACCGCCGCGTTGTTCGCCGGCGGCCTCATCCTGCTGCGTCAACGGCCGATCCTCGCCGGCATCCTGATCGGGCTCCTCGCCTACAAGCCGCAATTCGGCCTGCTGATCCCGCTTGCCTTCATCGCCGGCGGTCATTGGCGCGCCTTCGCCGCCGCCGGCGTCACCGTCGCCGCCATGGTGCTTGCGACCTCGGCGCTGTTCGGCATGGACGTCTGGTCCGCCTTTCTTGCCTCCACCGGCGCCACGCGCCGGGTGCTGCTCGAACAGGGCGGCGTCGGCTTTCACAAGATCCAGAGCGTCTTCGCCGCCGCCCGCGCCCTTGGCCTCGGCGTTGCCCTTGCCTATCTCGCCCAGGTCCTCGCCAGCCTCGCCGTCGTCATCACCACCATTCGCCTCTGGCGCTCCAGCGTCGACTTCGATCTCAAGGCGGCGGCGCTCCTTGCCGGCACCCTGCTGGCGACGCCGTTTTCGCTCGATTACGATCTGGTGCTGATCGCCCCGGCGGCGGCGTTCCTGTGGCGCCAGATGGCGCGCACCGGCGCCCTGCCCTTCGAACGCAGCCTGCTCGCCGTCATCTTCATTGCGCCGCTCGTCGCCCGCTCCGTCGGCGCGCTGCTGCCCTTGCCGCTCGGGCTCTTCGCGCTGGTGGCGCTGTTCGCCCTCGTCAGCCGCCGCGCCTTCGCCGCTCCCCGCCCGGTCGCGGCAACGGCCCCCGCTGAAGCCGTTCCAGCCTGACCGATCGCCCCGCCGCCGCCGAGGACCCGCCGATGGAACGCCTGACCATGACCCTCGACGAGGATCTCGTCGCCGCCCTTGACGGCTTCATGCAGGAGCGCGGCTATGCCAGCCGGTCCGAGGCCATGCGCGACCTGATGCGCGCCGGGCTGGTGCAGAAGGCGCGGCGCGGCCGTCCGACCGAGCAATGCATCGCCACCCTCACCTATGTCTTCGACCACGAGGAGCGCGAGCTGGCCAAGCGCCTGACCCATGCCCACCACCAGCACCACGACCTGTCGGTCGCCTCGCTCCACGTCCATCTCGATCACGACAATTGCCTCGAGGTCGCCGTGCTGCGCGGCCCCCACCGCAGCGTCGACGGCTTCGCCGACGCGGTCCTCGCCGAACGCGGCGTCCGCTGGGGCAATCTCCATGTCGTCCCGGTGCAGGAAGATGCCCGCGATCACGGCCACGACCACGGCGCCGGCAGCCACCATCACCTGAAGCCGATCGGCTGACCCAGCCGCGCGCTTTTCGCGAATCCCAGATTGCATATCCGTCTTCGCCGGCCCCTCGATTGCCGAAATTCCGCTGTTTCGCCCCAATTCATCCCTCAACCGGTCATGAATGCCGGGCAATCTGCGAAAATCGATCATTTGGTCCAGACGTTCTTGAACCAGTGATCGGCGCCCGTCGACCAACGGGCACGCGCCGCACCGGGGTGAACCCGGACTGGCGCGAAAGCGCGCAGCGCGAGGAGACGACGATGACCGCGAAGCTGATCACCCGGACCTTTGCCACCATCCTGACCGTGTTCGCCGTGCTGGTGTCCGGCCAGGTCGCCGGTGCCTATGCCCAGGATCTGATCGCGCGCCCCGCCATTGCCGCCGGCGCCGGCCTTTCCGATGGCGGTTTCCTGGTGCTGATGGCGCTCTGCGTCGCCTTTGCCGCCCTGCTCGGCATGGTCGTCACCATGTGGGTCGTCGTCGGTCGCTCCACCGCCAGCCTGCGCCGCGCCGGCCCCGACCTTTCCGGCTGGCCGCCGAGCCTCGCCGTGCCCTATCGGGCGATCTGAGGCCTGAACCCGTCGCTGCCGCAGCCGATCAGGCCACCCGGTCGGCGCGCAGCACCGCCACGAACCGGTCGATCGCGTCGCGCAGCGTCCCGGAATTGTCGATCACCACATCGCACGCCGCCACCGGCCCGATCTCCTCCGACCGCTTCAGCCGCCCGTCGGCGCCGCCGTCGCTCGCCCGTCCGCGCGCCGCGATCCGCGCCGCCAGCACCTCGGCCGGCGCGGTAATTTCCACCGCCACCGTCGGCACGATTGCCCGCGCCGCCGCGATCACCGTGCGCGAGCCGTTCATCACCACGGTCTTGCCCTGGTGCACCATGTTGAGGATCGACGCCGGCAGGCCGTAGCTCAGCCCATGCGCCTCCCAGGTCAGCACGAACGCCCCGTCGGAGGCGAGCCGCGCGAAGGTCGCCGCGTCGCAGCTGTCGTGATCCTCCGACCCCGACACCGCCCGCGTCACCATCCGCTTGGGAAACCGCATGTCCGGATCGTCGGCGAGCCGGGCCTTGGCCCCGCTCATCACCGCGTCCTTGCCGGCGCCCGACGGCCCGACCACCAGCACCAGCCGGCCGCTCGGTCCCTCGCCCGCCATCGGCTTCTGCCCTGGCCCGCTCCCGTCCATCACGACACCCTGAGCCCTTCGCGATAGACCTCGCGCACCACCGGATGCCCCTCGAACAGCGCCACCCGCACCAGGTCGGCCCGCTTGCCGACGGCGATCTCGCCGCGATCGGTCATGCCGGTTGCATCCGCCGGGTTCTTGGTCACCGTCCGGATCGCCCCCGGCAACAGGCCGATCTCCGCGACATCGGCAAGCCCGAACGCTCCCTCGATCAGGCTGATCGGCACATAGTCCGACGACAGGATGTCGAGCACGCCCGCCTCGGCCAGCACCCGCGCCGAGACGTTGCCCGAATGCGAGCCGCCGCGCACCACGTTCGGCGCTCCCATCAGCACGGCAAGGCCGGCCGCGTGCGAGGCCTGCGCCGCCTCCACCGTCGTCGGGAATTCCGCCACCTGCATCCGGTCGGCGATCGCCTCGTCGACCTGCTCCACCGTGGTGTCGTCATGGCTCGCCAGCGCAATGCCGCGCGCATGGCCGAGTTCGACCAGCGCCCGCCGGTGCCGCTCGCTGTTGTTGGCGTGCAGTTCGCGCCGGCGGGCGAACATTTCGTCCAGTTCCGGATCGCTCTTGCCCGACTTGCCGCGATAGTAGTCGCGCAGCTTTTCCTCGTCGCGGAACTGCCGCTGCCCCGGCGTATGGTCCATCAGCGACATCAGCCGCACGTCGAAGCGCTCGGCATAGCGCCTGGCATCGACCAGCACGTCGTCGGCGCAGACCTCGCAGCGCAGATGGGTGTGGTGATCGGCGCGCAGCATGCCGCTGCGCTTGGCCCGCTCGATCGCATCGCCGAGCTTCAACAGGCTGGCGCCGAAGCCGTCCTCGGCCCGCTCCGAGCCGGCCCGCAACGAATCGAACACCGTGGTGATGCCCGCGCCGGCAATCTGCGCGTCATAGGCGAACACCGCCGAGAACGGGTTCCAGTAGACCTTCGGCCGCGGCGAGTAGTGCGGCTCCAGATGGTCCGTGTGCAGCTCGACCAGCCCGGGGATCAGCAGATCCGCGCCGAAATCGATGGCGCCGGCGTCGAACCGGTCCTCGTCGACGCCGATGATCCGGCCGCCGGCCACGTGCACCGTTCCGGCGATCTCGCGATCGGCCAGCATGATCCGGCGCGACGTGAACGCCTGCGCCGGCAGGCTCCGGGTCGGTTCGGTCTCGGCGGGAGAAACGAGCTTGGTCATGAGGCCTCGTGTTTTTCCAGAAATGCTTCAAACGACAGATCGCGGAAGTCGTCGACGCAGGCGGCGATCCGCTCGTGCGACCAGTCCCACCAGCCGAGCGCGATCATGCGGTCGGCGACGGCCTCGGGGCAACGCCGCTTGATCGGCTTTGCCGGCACCCCGGCGACGATGACATAGGGCGCGACATCCTTGGTCACCACCGCCCCGGCGGCGATCACCGCGCCGTCGCCGACGCTGACGCCCGGCAGGATGGTGGCGCCGTGCCCGATCCAGACATCCCGCCCGATCGTGCAGCGCGCCGCCCGCCGCTCGGCGAAGAAGCCATGGTCGCGCACCTGCCCCGGCCAGTAGTATTCCGGCACATAGGTGAACCGGTGCTGCGTCGGCCGGTCGTAGGGATGGTTCGGCGCGTTGATCCGCACCATCGCCGCCACCGCCGTGAACCGGCCGATCGTCGTGTCGGAAACGAACGTGTATTCCTGCAGATAGCTGTAGTCGCCGATCGTGGCATATTCGAGCTGGGCGCCCTTGTGGATCTCCACATAGTCGCCGAGCACCACCTCGCGCAGCGACGCGCTCGGGTCGACCATCGCCGCCCGGGTGATCTTCGGCATCGCCGCCACGATCGCACCCTGTCCGCTCATGCCGCCGCCTCGCCATGGGCGGCGAAGCCGCTGACGTCGACAATCCGGTCGGCCACGCGCTCGCGCACGTCCTCGTCATGGAAGATGCCGAGGATCGCCGTGCCCGCCGCCTTCTTGTCGGCGATCAGCCCGACCACCACCGCCCGGTTGACCGCGTCGAGCGACGCCGTCGGCTCGTCGAGCAGCAACAGCGGATGCTCGGCGATGAAGCCGCGCGCGATGTTGACGCGCTGCTGCTCGCCGCCCGAGAACGTCGCCGGCGGCAGGCTCCACAGCCGCTCCGGCAGATTGAGCCGCGCCAGCAATTCGCCCGCCTTCGCCCGCGCCTCGACCTCGCCCATGCCCTGCGCCATCGCCGGCTCGGCGACGATATCGCGCGCCGATACTCGCGGGATCGCCCGCAGGAACTGGCTGACATAGCCGATCGTCGTCCGCCTGAGGCCGATCAGCCGGCGCGGCATGGCGCTGGCGATATCCACCACCTCGCCGCCATCGGCGACCAGCGCCTCGCCGCGATCGATGCGGTAATTGCCGTAGACCATCTTCAGGATCGACGATTTGCCGATGCCCGAGGGGCCGCCCAGCACCACGCATTCGCCGGCGCGGACCTCGAAGGACACGTTCGCCACCACCGGGATGGCAAGCCCGCCCTGAAGGTGGATGACGAAGCCCTTGGCGACGTCGCGAAGCCGCAGGATTGCCGTCTGTTCGGTCGTCATCGTCACACCTGCAGGATCGAGGACACGAGAAGCTGGGTATAGGGTTCGCGCGGGTCGTCGAGCACCTGGTCGGTCAGCCCGGTTTCGATCACCCGGCCTTCCTTCATCACCATGATGCGGTGCGACAACAGCCGTGCGACGGCAAGGTCGTGGGTGACCACCACGACGGCAAGCCCCATGTCGGCGACCAGTCGCCGCAACAGGTCGAGCAGTCGCGCCTGCACCGACACGTCGAGCCCGCCCGTCGGCTCGTCCATGAACATCAGCCGCGGCGAGGTGACGAGATTGCGCGCGATCTGCAGCCGCTGCCGCATGCCGCCGGAAAACACCTTCGGCGCCTCGTCGATCCGGGCCGGATCGATCTCGACCCGCTCCAGCCAGGTCTCGGCTTCCGAGCGGATCTTGCCATAGTGCCGCCAGCCGACCGCCATCAGCCGCTCGCCGACATTGCCGCCGGCCGAAACGCCCATCCGCAAGCCCGCCGCCGCGTCCTGGTGGACGAAGCCCCAGTCTGTGCGGAACAGGAAGCGCCGCTCCGCCTCGCTCAAGCTGACGATGTCGCGGGTCACCCCGTCGCGCATCCGGTACATCACCCGGCCGCGTGTCGGCTCGCTCTGCCCCGACAGGAGCCGCAGCAAGGTCGACTTGCCCGAGCCGCTCTCGCCGACGACCGCCAGGACCTCGCCCTCGTAGAGCTCGAACCCGACCTCGCGGCAACCCACCCGCGCGCCGAAATACTTGGCCAGATCCTCGGCCACCAGAAGCGGTTGATCGCTCATGCCACAGTCCCCCGCGCGGCCGGCCCGTCCACATGCAGATGGCCGCGATGGCCGCTCGCCTGCCGGTCCTCGCAATGATCGGTGTCGGAACAGACGAACATCCGCCCGCCCCGATCGTCGGTGATCACCTCGTCGAGATAGGTGTCGGTCGCCCCGCACAGCGCGCACGGCGCGTCGAACTTGTTCGGCTCGAACGGATAGTCCTCGAAATCCAGCGACTTGACCGAGGTGAACGGCGGAATGGCGTAGATCCGCTTCTCGCGCCCGGCGCCGAAAAGCTGCAGCCCGGCGCAATTGTCCATCTTCGGATTGTCGAACTTCGGCGTCGGCGACGGGTCCATCACATAGCGTCCCTCGACCTTGACCGGATAGTCGTAGGTCTTGGCGATATGGCCATGGGTGGCGATGTCCTCGTAGAGCTTGACATGCATCAGCCCATAGTCGGCCAGCGCATGCATCACCCGCGTCTCGGTCTCGCGCGGCTCGAGGAACCGCAGCGGTTCCGGGATCGGCACCTGATAGACCAGCACCTGATCGGCGCCAAGCGCCAGTTCCGGGATGCGATGCCGGGTCTGGATGACGCTCGCCTCATGCGTCCGCGTCGTCGTCTCCACCCCGGCGGTGCGGGCGAAGAACGCCCGGATCGACACCGCGTTGGTGGTGTCGTCCGCCCCCTGGTCGATCACCTTCAGCCGGTCGTCCGGCCCGAGGATCGCCGCCGTCACCTGGATGCCGCCGGTGCCCCAGCCATACGGCATCGGCATGTCGCGACTGGCGAACGGCACCTGATAGCCCGGAATGGCGATCGCCTTCAGGATCGCCCGCCGGATCATCCGCTTGGTCTGTTCGTCGAGATAGGCGAAGTTGTATTCGCCCTCGCCCGGTCCGCCTTCCAGCACGGCCGAGGCCGCCGCCCGCATCGGTTCCAAGGTCATTCGGCGGCCTCCTTCAGATCGGCCGCGATCGCGGCGCGGGTCTGCTCGAACTCGGCCCGCATCTGCCGCACCAGCCCGAGTTCGGCCTGGAAGTCGACGTAATGCGGCAGTTTCAGATGCTCGACGAAGCCGGTCGCCTGGATGTTGTCGGCATGCATCAGCACGAATTCCTCGTCCTGCGCCGGCGCGACGATCTCCTCGCCCAGATCGCTCGCCCGGAGCGCCCGGTCGACCAGCGCCATCGCCATCGCCTTGCGCTCTACATGGCCGAAGCCGAGGCCGTAGCCACGGGTGAACCGGGGCGGCACCTTGGCCGAGCCGGCGAACTTGTTGATCATCTGGCACTCGGTCACGGTGATGTCGCCGAGCGATACCGCGAACCCCAGTTCCTCCGGCACGAACTCCACCTCGACCTCGCCAAGCCGGATCTCGCCGGCGAACGGATGCGAGCTGCCATAGCCGCGCTGCGTCGAATAGCCGAGCGCCAGCAGGTAGCCCTCGTCGCCGCGCGCCAGCGATTGCAGCCGGATGTCGCGTCCGACCGGAAAGCGGATCGGATCGCGGGTGATGTCGCCGGGCGCCGCGTCGAGGTCGCCCTCGCCGTCCGGCTCGACCAGATCGTCATGGGCCAACAGGTCGGTCACCCGCGGCGCCACGCCGGCATCCGCCGCGACCTCGGCTTCCGTCGGCACCGCCAGTTCGACCCCGGCGGCCAGCGCGAAGTCGATCAGCCGATGGGTATAGTCGAAGGTCGGCCCCAGCACCTGCCCGCCGGGCAGGTCCTTGAACGTCGCCGAAATCCGCCGCCGGATTTCCATGGCGGCGGTGTCGATCGGCAGCGAATAGCCGAATCTCGGCAGCGTCGTGCGAAACGCCCGCACCAGGAAGGCCGCCTCGATCAGGTCGCCGCGCGACTGCTTGATCGCCAGCGCCGCCAGATCCCGGTCATAGAGCGAACCCTCGTTCATCACCCGGTCGCAGCCGAGCGACAACTGCTCGCGCACCTGCTCCGGCGCCAGCTCGGCGACGCCGAGGTCGCCGCGCCGCTCGTGCGCCAACAGCCGGTGGGCCGCCGCGATGGCCTTCTCGCCACCCTTTACCGCAACATACATCGGCTCAATCCTCCAGCACGGTGATCGACACGGTCCTCGGCAAGCCGATGACGCTGTCCGGCCCCGCCAGGATCACGTCGACCCCGCGCGGAAACGCCGCCTTGTTGTCGGCCCAGCCGGCCAGCACCGCCGCCGGCAATCCCGCGATCCGCAGCTCCAGCGCCCCATCGACGCCCGGCCCCTCGAACCGCAATGCCGTCCCGGCGCCGAAGCCGGCCACCGCGATCAGCAATGTCGTCGACTGGTCGGGATAGGCCTGCGTCCCCAGCCCGAATGCCGCCAGCTCGGGCATCGCCGCGCCATCGGCGATCAGCGCGAACCCGGCTTCCGCCGGCGCCGCCGCCAGCTTCGTGCCGGTGTGGAACTTCAGCCAGCGCTCGACCGCCGGCGCCGCGGCCAGCGCCGCGTCAAGCCAGACGCTGGTTTCGAAATCCGCCAGTGTCAGCGCCAGCGCGCCAAGCACCGGCGTCAGCGGCGCCGGCGCTGCCTCCGCGCCGCGCACCGGCCGCGAAAGCCCCGGCCGCGACAGCGCCCACATCGCCGCCTTGAACACCGCCTGCCCGTCGAAGACCGGGTTGTCGAACCCGCGTTGCAAAGCCGTCGGCATCAGTTGTCCCCCCGCACCATGGTGAAGAAGTCCACCTTGGTCGCCGCCACCCGCGCCCGGGTCGTCGCCTGCTCGGCCGCGAGCCGCGCCCCGACCGGTCCCAGGATATCCGTCTCGATCGCCGCCCGGGTCGCCCGGCGCTGCCAAAGCGCATCGACGATCGCCATTAGCCGCGCTTTCGCCCGGTCGCGGCCGAGCACATAGCCAAAGCCGGTCTCGCCGCTCGGCAACGACACCGCCGCCCGCGCCACCGTCGCCTCGCCCAGATTGAACGCCGCGCCACCACCGCCGGCGCGGCCGCGCACCATCACCAGCCCGATTTCCGGCCGTCGCACGTCGCGCACCGCGCCGATGTCGTCGATCAGCGCCAGCGCCGGCGACAGTTCGTCGAGCGAGGCCCGCGCCGCCAGCGCCATCATCGCCTGCCGCTTCGCCGTATCCGCGTCGCCGCCTTCGGGAAACCCGATCGTCTCGCCCATCGAGGCCGTCTCCGTTGTCGTCATAATTTGTCTATAGGTCTAGATCATTATACTTTTATGACGACTCGACAACCGCCTTGGCCTCGTGCAATGCAGCCTTGAGCGTTCGGCATGCCGGTCCCACGCGGTTTTCCCGTCGATTCGATCGCGCCACAGGTGATGAGGCAGCAATGATGCTTTCGCGCGGCACTGGTGTGACGGTCTGGCGTCAGATCGCCGAGGCGATCGAGGCCGACATTTCCGCCGGCCGGTTCGCCGCCGGCTCGCGCCTGCCGGTGGAGGCCGAGCTCGCCGCCCGCTTCGGCGTCAACCGCCACACCCTGCGCCGCGCCATCGAGGCGCTGGCCGAACGCGGCCTCGTCCGCGCCGTTCAGGGCTCCGGCACCTATGTCGAGGCCAGCCCGCTCGCCTATCCGATCGGCGCCCGCACCCGCTTTTCCGAGATCGTCGCCGGCCAGGCGCGCGAACCCGCCGCCCGCCTGCTGCACGCCTCCACCGTCATCCCCGACGACGCCATCGCCGCCGATCTCGGCCTTGCCCCCAACGCGCCGACCGTCCGCATCCTCGCCGCCAACATGGTCGACGCGGTGCCGGTCTCCTGGGTCGACATGCATTTTCCTGCCGACCGCTGCGCCGGCATCGCCGAGCACTATGCCAAGTCCCGCTCGGTCACCGCCGCCCTCGCCGCCTGCGGCATCCCCGACTACCGTCGCGCCTGGACCCGCATCGGCGCGGCCATCGCCGACGCGATCGACGCCGAGCGCCTCGACCTCGCCGCCGGCCGGCCGCTGCTGGTCGTCGACAGCGTCAATCACGACACCGCCGGCCGGCCGATCCAGCGCACCCGTTCGCGCATGGCCTCCGACCGGATGCGGTTAACGATAAGTGATTGAATTTCAGTGGCTTTGCCCCGGCGCGATTGCGGTTAACGCATTGCTAAGGCATAATACCATCGGGCATTTGGAATGACCGATGGTATTCGTGACGCGAATTTCTCATGCCTCCGATGTGGATGAGAAATTCGCGTGCCCTCGGAGGCCGGGCGCGTCAGCGCCCTCGGCCTCCGGCATATCAGACCCAACCCGGTCTTTCCCATCGCGCCACCCGAGCGCGTCGAAACCGGTCGCGGTCGCGTCCCGAGTTCCGGAGTGGTGCATGTCCGATCAGAGCCTTGAACCCACCAAGACCGACGCCACCGGTCCCTTCGCCGCGCCGGCCGCGCCCTCGCCGATTGCCCAGGAGCCGATCGACCCGGCCGCACCGCCGACGATCGATCCGCCGTCGCTGCAGGATTCCATGCGCCGCCTTCGCCTCGGCACCGTCGAGCGGTCCGACGTCCTGGCCGAACTGCGCGAAACGGAGCGCGTCCGCCTGGAGATCCTCAACGACAACCTTGAGGAAATGCGCGCCGAGATCCCCGAGGGCGTCGAACTGTTCACCTTCGAACTCGGCGGCGGCGACACCCCGCGCCTGTGGATCGACGCCACCAGCCACGTCCACATGGGCCGCGACCGCCGCACCTACCGCTTCGTCAAGGACACCCGCCTCGGCCGCAACACCCTGTGCGAATCCGCCGACGTGCTGGTCGTCGCCAATACAATCACCGACTACGTCGCCGAGCGCATCCTCGACCGCGAGCAGGCGCTCGAGGCCGACTGGATGCGCGCCCGCGCCCGCGCCCGCACGCAGGCACCCGCCGCGACACCCGCCTCGCTCGTGGCAACCACGCCGACGCCGACCGACACGCCCGAGCCCGGCTCGCGCGATGCCGTCCTCGCCGAGGTCGCCGATCTGGCGACCCGCCTCGCCGCGCCGGTCGAGGATCTTCCCGCCACCGTCGCGCCCAACGCCGCCCATCCCCAGGCCGCCGGCCTGACGACGCTGCTACGCGCGACGGCGGCCCAGCCGCTTCAGGCGCCGGCCGCCCGGCGCGAAAACGCCTTCTGGTTCGGATTGTTCATGTTCGTGCTCGGCGCCGCCGTTTCCGCCACCGCGCTTATCGCATACGCCGTGAAGACCGGAGTGCTCGCCCCGTGATCCGCGCCTGATCCGGTGCCTGCAGCAGCGTCGAGCCCAGCGTCGTCATCCCGCCCGCCCCGGCCGAAACCCCGCGCTCGGTCAGCCGCACCGACCACGCCCCGGCCTCGCCGTCGATCTCGATCAGGTTCCAGCCGGCGCTGCGCCGCGACGACGCCGACGGCACGCCGACGACCGGCACCGGCGCGTCCGCCCCCGCGATCCAGTTGACGCTGCCGATATGGGTATGGCCGTGCAGCACCAGCTCGGCGCCGGCCGCGCGCACCACGTCGCGGAACCGCTCCGCCCCGATCAGCCGCCCCGCCCAGGGCGTCGCTCCGTCGAGCGGCGGATGATGGATCAGCACCACCCGCGCCAACCCCTCGTGCCGGGCATGCTCCAGCGCCTCGCCGAGCAACAGCGCCTGCGACGCGTCGAGCGTCCCCGTCGCCATGAACGGCCCCGTCGCCTTGGCGCTCGAAACGCCGATGATCGCCGCCTTGCCGCGCCGCCGCACGAACGGGAACCGCACGTGTTCGCCGCCGTCGCCCCACAGGAACGGCCCCCAGACCCCGCTCGCCCGCTTCAGTGCCCCCGGCACATAGGCATCGTGATTGCCCGGCACCACCGACACGTCGGCGCCGCGCCCGAGCGAGGAAAGCCAGTGCCGCGCCGGCTCCAGCTCGGCATCGAGCGCGATGTTGACGATATCGCCGGTCACCGCCACATGGTCCGGCGCATGCGCCCGCACATCCGCCACCAGGTCGTCAAGCACCGTCGGCCGCATGGCGCCGCCGCGATGGAGTCGCCAGTTCAGATAGCCGAGCACGCGCTTCGACATCAGCTCGCGCACCTTGGGTTCGGGCAGCGGGCCGAGATGGGGATCGGAAAGATGGGCAAGTCGGAACATGGCCCTGAGGGATAGCCGCATTCGCGCCCGCCCGGAAGGCCAAATTCCCCGCAGTGCCGCGCCTTCGTCCAACTGACGAGACGAGCCCGCCCGCAAAGCCTCCGAAAACGACGAAGCCCCCGACCGCGTGCCGCGATCGGGGGCTTCGAGAATGAGACAAGGCCGGAAGCGTCACGCCTCCGAACACCTCACCTCCAGCTGAAGGTCATCAGCGCGCCGGCCACGCGTCCGTCGCGAAAATCGACGGAAGGAGCCCAAACGAAACGCGACTGTTCCCGCCAGCGGCGGATGAAGGCAAACATGATGGTCCTCGATCGGTTGTCTCTCGCGGTCGTTCCGGTACACTGGTGTGATCCCGGTGCGCGAGGCATTCGCGACACATTGAAGCGTCTGCGATGACGTCAATTTAGGCTATTGCCGCAATCCGCGCCAGTAGCTGCCTCGCACGCAAGCCGCGCGCTCTGCGCATGGCTGGCGCAACATTATATTCATAACCACATCGGTTCCTTATCGATAATCACCGGATTTCCGCCATTCACCCATCGACCTAAATCGATCGAGAACAGCGCCGCCATGCTTCCGACGCAATTCTTCAAGCCGGTTACTCGCCGCGTCATTGCCGCTTGGGCGCTCCTGACCCGGTCGATGATCCTCGGCGTCCGCGTCGTCGCCTTCGATTGCGAGGGCCGTATCCTGCTGGTTCGACACAGTTATTTGCCCGGCTGGTACCTGCCCGGCGGCGGCGTCGACCCCGGCGAGACCTGCCTTGCCGCCGCTGCCCGCGAATTGGGCGAGGAAACCGGCCATGCCAGCCCGCGCCCACTGACGCTACTCGGACTTTTCCACAATGCCCGCTTCTCCCGCCGCAACCACGTCGCCCTCTATCGCGCTGACGATTGCGAACCGGTCCGCGCCGTGGCGATTCCCAACGCCGAGATCGTCGAGATCGGCTGGTTCGCGCCCTCGGCCCTGCCCGCCGACGCCACCGACGCCACCCGCCGCCGCCTCGATGAAGTGCTGAACGCCCGCCCGCCGGCCGAGACCTGGTGACGCCCGGCGCGATTCGGTCGCGTCGCCGGCGGCAAACCGCGATTTTTCCGGCCAAACCCTTGCCTTTTGGCGCTGTTCTGGCTATGCCCGCGCGGTCCCGTACGCCGACACCCCTGGAGGCACCGTGCGGGACGTGTCACCGGCCACCGGCATTCGCCATTCCGCGTTTGCCGAGGTGGCCTGTTGTGTTTTGATCCGGCGCGAGCCGGGTCGCATTGAAGGAAAGCTCCCATGAGCCGTCAATCTTACGAGCTCAAGGCCACGGTTCGCACCCGCGTGGGAAAGGGGTCCGCGCGGGCCTTGCGTCGTGATGGTCTTATCCCGGCCGTTATCTACGGCGACAAGAAGCCCCCTCTCGCGATCGCCATCGCGACCAAGGAAACCTCGCTGCGTCTCTACGCCGGCGGCTTCCTCACCACCGTCGCCACCATCGACGTCGACGGCGAGAAGATCCTGGTCATCCCCAAGGACTACTCGCGCGATCCGGTCCGCGACTTCCTCATCCACGTCGACTTCCAGCGCATCGCCGCCGGTTCGACCGTGACCGTGTGGGTGCCGCTGCACTCCAAGGGCGAGGAAAAGTCGGCTGGCCTCAAGAAGGGCGGCGCCCTCAACTGGGTTCGCCACGAAATCGAGTGCACCTGCCCGGCCGAATCGATCCCGGAATTCATCGAAGTCGATGTCTCCGGCCTCGATATCGCCGACAGCCTGCACATCTCGTCGGTCAAGCTGCCGGAAGGCGTCAAGCCGGTCATCCGTGACCGCGACTTCACCGTCGTTTCGGTCACCGCTCCGGCCGGCTACACCGACGCCGCCTGATCCGGGCCTCTGCCAATGCACGAGCGGGCACCTCTCTTGGGGTGCCCGTTTTGTTTCCGCTGCCCACGCGGCGACATGAACCGGAAGGCCACGCCCCATGCGCCTCTTCGTCGGTCTCGGCAATCCGGGCGAGCAATATGCCCGCAACCGGCACAATATCGGCTTCATGGCCGTCGAGACCATCGCCCGCCGCCACCGCTTTTCGCCGTGGCGCGCCAAGTTCCATGGCGAGATCTGCGAGGGCGAACTCGGCGGCGAAAAGGTGCTGCTCTTGAAGCCGCTCACCTACATGAACGACAGCGGCCGCGCCGTTGCCGCCGCCGCCGCCTTCTACAAGATCGACCCCGCCGACATCGTCGTCTTCCATGACGAGCTCGACCTTGCCCCGGCCAAGCTCAAGGTCAAGCTCGGCGGCGGCCATGCCGGCCACAACGGCCTGCGCTCGATCATCGCCCATCTCGGCGAGGCCTTCCGCCGCGTCCGCCTCGGCATCGGCCACCCCGGCGCCAAGGACCGCGTCACCGGCTGGGTCCTCGGCGACTTCGCCAAGGTCGACGCCGACTGGCTCGACCCGATGCTGACGGCCACCGCCGACTGCGCCGACCGGCTGGTCGCCGGCGACGACACCGCCTTCATGACCGAGGTCGCCCGCCTCACCCGCCCGCAGCGCGACCCGACGCCGCCGCCGGCGCCGAAGCCCGCCGCCAACGCCGATGGCGCCCCTGCCCCAGTTGCCGCCGCCGCGCCGCCGCGTCCGGCGCGACCGAACGAGGTTTCCGTCAATGCCATGGCCGAAACCCTGAAGCGCCTGTTGGCGGCAAAGCCCCCCGGCGGCCGCAAAGGCCCGCGATAACCGCCACCCGCACGCTTTTGCCGTTGCGAGTGCCGCCCCGCGCGGGCTATGGACTGCCCACCAGTTTTGACCAGAGGCCAGCGCCGCGCCCAACGCGCGACCGGCCGGAACGAAGACGAGAACCCCGATGGGCTTCAAATGCGGTATCGTCGGCCTGCCCAATGTCGGCAAGTCGACCCTGTTCAACGCGCTGACCAAGACCGCCGCCGCCCAGGCCGCGAACTATCCCTTCTGCACCATCGAGCCCAACACCGGTGAGGTCGGCGTGCCCGATCCGCGCATGCAGAAGCTCGCCACCATCGGCAAGTCGCAGAACATCGTCCCGACCCGCATCACCTTCGTCGACATCGCCGGCCTGGTGCGCGGCGCCTCCAAGGGCGAGGGCCTCGGCAACCAGTTCCTCGCCAATATCCGAGAGGTCGACGCCATCGTCCACGTGCTGCGCTGCTTCGAGGATGGCGACATCACCCATGTCGAGGGCCGCGTCGATCCGGTCGCCGATGCCGAGACCGTCGAGACCGAGCTGATGCTCGCCGACCTCGACTCGATCGAGCGCCGCGTCGTGCCCCTGCGCAAAAAGGCCGCCGCCGGCGACAAGGACGCCAAGCACCTCGTCGGCCTGATGGACGGCGCCCTCGCCCTGTTGCAGGAGGGCAAGCCCGCCCGCCTGCTCGACGTCAGCGCCGAGGATCGCGAACTCTACAACAGCCTGCAGATGATGACCTCCAAGCCGGTCCTCTATGTCTGTAACGTCGAGGAAGCCTCGGCCGGCACCGGCAACAGCCACACCCGGCGCGTCGAGGCGATGGCCAAGGCGCAGGGCGCCCGCGCCGTCATCATCTCCGCCGCGATCGAGGCCGAGATCGCCCAGCTCTCCGACGCCGAACAGGCCGAGTTCCTCGAAACCCTCGGCCTGCACGAGCCGGGTCTCGACCGCCTGATCCGCGCCGGCTACGAACTGCTCGGCCTCATCACCTATTTCACCGTCGGCCCCAAGGAAACCCGCGCCTGGACCATTCCGCGCGGCACCAAGGCCCCGGCCGCCGCCGGCGTCATCCACTCGGATTTCGAACGCGGCTTCATCCGCGCCCAGACCATCGCCTACAACGACTACATCACCCTCGGCGGCGAAGCCGGCGCCAAGGAAGTCGGCAAGGCCCGCGACGAGGGCAAGGAATACGTCGTCCAGGACGGCGACGTCCTGCTCTTCAAGTTCAACGCCTGACGCCATCGGACAATTGAAACGACCGACGGCATCCTGAGGCGAATCTCCCATATCGCTGATGCGATGGGAAATTCGCGCCTCCTGAGCGGCCGTGAGCGCCAGCGCCTTCGGCCTCTGGCCTGACGTATCGCCGGCACCTGCGCCGATCACGTCGGCGCTCGGTCGGACACAAGCCGCAGCAATCGACAAACAACGAGCCCGGCAGGTCCCCCTTGCCGGGCTCGTTCGCTTGAACCGCTTGTCGTTGCCGACAGGGCGACGACCCTGGCGGCCCCGCTACTTGCCCGGCTGCGGGGTTCCGCGCCCGGCGACAGCGGCCTCAGCCGATCCCTCCGGCTTGCCGGCAACCGCGTTGACGAGACCGGCAACCGGATCGGCGCCGGCGAAGCCGCCTTCCTTCAACAGCTGGTCGATCATCGGCGCCTGCGCCCGGTAGGCAAGCAACATCGACAGGAGGTTGTCGGGCGCGCCTCCACCGGTCCCAACCCCGGCGCCGCCCGCCGCGCCGCGCCCCAGGGCGCCGCCGAGATCGACGATCTTCACATCGCCAATCTTCTCGAGCGGCTTCACCGCCTCCGCCAGCGCCAGCGGAATGACCCGCAGGCGTTCCTTGGTGATTTCCAGCTCGATGATCGCCGGAGCCAGCATGTTGCGCGCCTCGTTGAGCTTGCGCTGACCATCGGCGTCGACCTCATAGGTCCTGGCCTGCGCCTCGGCCTTGGTGACGGCGGCATCCGCTTCGGCGCGAGCGAGCGTTCGCACCGCCTCGGCCTGATCCGCCGCCGCCTGCCGTTCGGCCGAGGCCGCCACGGTCAGCTCCGTCGCCTTCTGCTCCGCGTCACGCTTGGCATCGATCACGGCGATTTGCCGGTGGCGCTCCGCGATCGCCACATCCTTCGCCGTCGTCACCGACTCCTCCGCCGCGATCGCCTTCGCCCTGGCCTCCTCGGCCAGCGCGCGCGCCTCCGATTCCGCCTTGGACCGGTCGGCCACCGCGATGGCGCGATCCTGGTTGGCCAGATCGATGTCCCGCTGCTTGGCGATGGCAAGCGTTTCGCCCTGTTTTTCCGCCGCGATCTGTTGCTCGCGAATGGCAAGCGAGGTTGCGA
The DNA here is from genome assembly GCA_016793065.1 of Hyphomicrobiaceae bacterium. Lineage (GTDB taxonomy): Bacteria > Pseudomonadota > Alphaproteobacteria > Rhizobiales > Ancalomicrobiaceae > JAEULV01. The sequence goes on along the minus strand of JAEULV010000048.1, from coordinate 71,786 downwards.
TGATCGCGGTCTCCTGCAGGCGCTTGGCCTCGGCGCGGCGCTCGGCGATGGCGCGCTCCGAGTCGATCCGCGCCTCCTCCTCCGCCCGCCGGGCCTCGGCCTCTCGTTGGGCCGCGGCGGCACGTGTTTCGGCGGTCTTGTTGGCGATGTCCCGCTCTTGCGACAGCTCGGCCTCGCGCTTGGACTGGTCGATGTTCAGCGTCTGCTTGCGGGCTTCGAGATCCTGCTGGGCGATCGCCACTTCCGTTGAACGCACCACCTCGTTTCGCTCGCGCTTCTTTGCTTCGACGATGCGGGTGAGCGTGGCGAGCCCTTCGGCATCGAAAGCATTGTTCGGATTGAAGAATTGTGTATCGGTCTGGTCGAGCTTTATCAACGAGGCGCTTTCGAGTTCAAGACCGTTGTGCTCAAGATCGCTGGCGACGGTCGTCTGCACCGAGCGGACAAAGTCGGCCCGCTGTTCCTGCAGATCGGCAAGTGTCATCGTCGCCGCCACCGAGCGCAACGCATCGACGAATTTGGCCTCGACCAGTTCGCGCAGCTGATCCGCGTCATTGGTGCGGTCGCCCAGCGTCTGTGCCGCCAGGGCAATCGACTGCGCATCCGGCTTGACCCGCACATAGAAGTCGACACCGATGTCGACGCGCATGCGGTCCTTGGAGATCAGCGCTTCACTCTGATTGCGTGCCACATCCAGACGCAGCGTGCGCAGATTGACCCAAGAAACGGAGTGGAACACCGGCAGCGCAAGTGCGCCACCATCCAGCACGACTCTCTGGCCGCCAAGGCCGGTGCGCACATAGGCTCGATCCTTTTCGGCGCGCCGGTAGAGCGTGGCGAAGACGAAGCCAATACCAACGATTGCCGCGAGAACGATCACGGCGGGAATCAGGACCTCGGTGAACATGCACCCCTCCCAGATTTGACTGCTGCGGCTTCAAATGCCGTTGCGTGCGGGATCATCGGCGAGCGCCGCCGGCGCCCGGATGACACGGTATTCGCGCCCCGCGACCTCGACGATCAAGACCTGCGCGCCGGTTTCAATTCGCTCTCCGGGATCGGCCGGCCGGACCCGGGGAAAATGTCGGTTGCCATGCCCGTCGGTTACACTGATCTTGCCAATCACATGCGCCTCCAACGGGCCGACGGTCACAGTGCCTACACGACCGATCAGATCTTCGTCGGCGAGCGCATAAGTCTCCTCGCGCGGCAGGATCCGGCTGATGGCGCGGCTGACGACCGGGGTCATCGCCAGCGTGAACCCGCCGGCACAAAAACTGGCGACCAGCCCCGGCAGGATGCCGATCGTCCGCGCCGCGACGGTCTGCAGGAGCATACCGCCCGCCGCGAACAGGACCAGCATCACCATGACGACGATCAGGAGCGGCACGCGCCCGAGATTGAGCCAGCCGAGTGCGCCGTCCGCCAGTTCGCCGCCGCCCCAATCGTCGATCAAAGATGACGGCGACTGTCCGAAAAGCCCGCCAATGACCTCGATCGTCACCAACCCCAACAGCACAAGCGCCGCGACGCTGAAGGGTTGCAGGGGATCACTCAGAAACCAGTTCATCTTTTCTCCCCCGAAGGGCCGGCAGTCCCATTCTCATTCGGCGAACCAGATGTCGTGCTGCCCGCGCTTCCGGCCGGTCGCTTACTGCTCCGACTTCAACCGCGCGAGCCGCTCCCTGACTGCATGCTCGCGCGCAAGCTGCCGCAGATCGGTAACGGCGGCATCCGCCGTCGGAAGCCCTCCGGGCACCCCGGTAACCCGTGCCACCGCAGCTTCCGCCCGCTCGAGCCTTGCGGAGACGTCAACCGGCCCGCCCGGCAATGCCGCGCCGTCGCTGCTGCCGCCAGACGAGCGCGCAAGATCGGCAAGACGCGCCTCGGCCTCCCGGCGCGAGGCGCGCACCGCGTCGAGCGTGACATTGAACTGGGCGACGCTGTCGTCGATGTCCTTCAGCAATGTATCGAGCACACCCACCTGCGCCTCGATGTCGAGTTGGCGTTCGATCCCGGCGGCGGCAAGATCGTCCCGACCCTGCTTCACCGCAATGCCGATCGAACCGTCAAGCTCGCCGAGTTCGGCGATCAGCTCTTTGCGGCGCGCCTCGACGCGATGGCGCTCGGCGACCTTCTTGCCCAAATCGACCCGCACCTCGTCGGCGGCGGCGTCGATCTCGCGGATCGCTTGTTCCAGAACCGCCTTTGGGTTGGCGCGCTCGGCCGAATCGACCGCGCCATGCGCCATGCCAGCAATCAGACGGCCGATACGGCCGACAATGCCTTCGTTAGCCATGCTCCGTTCCTCTCCCTGAAAGCTCGCCTCGGAGGCGACCCGGATTTCATAGAGATCGCCAGCGCGAACCAATCGCGCCGTCGCGTTGTCGTCCCATCCCGGCAGATAGCCTTCCATTCGGTAGGGCACCTGGAAGCGCCCCTCGATGGTGGCCAGCGACATGACCGAGATGCTGCGCACGCTGAACAGTTTGTCGTCGAGCGCGATGCCCTCGACCGCCTCGCCGCGCCGTCGCCTGGTCCAGTCGCGAAACGCCAGCGTGACCATTTGCGCCGGCAATCTGAACAACGTGCGAGCCGGCTCGTAAAACAGTCGATTGAGCAGGATCAGGTCTGAGCTCTGACCGGCGGGCACCGAAACGTCGAGCCATCCCAGCAACCGGTCGCGCGCGTCGAACGTCGCCGCCAACGCCTCGGCGGCGCCGGAATCGGGCTGTAACGACAAGCGGCAGACCGAGAGGGATTTTACGCGTTTCGTCATGACATAAATTAAAATGACTCTTTTTGTCATTGTCAAGGTGAACTCAACTCATGCGCAAGTAGAAAGACCCCCCTAAAACTCACGGGTCGGACCCGCAATCCGACCCTCGTTCACCACCCCGCGCATCCTCGCCGGGCCAGCATGCGCGATCGAGGCTGGTCAAGGGCTGGCTTTCCGGCTGATATACGCCTCCCGCAACCGACCCGGGCGATCGCATGCCGTTTCGATATTTCGAGGATTTCAGACTTGGCGACCGCATTCCGCTCGCCGCCTACACCGTCAGCCGCGACGAAGTGCTCGAGTTCGCCGCCGAGTACGATCCCCAGCCGATGCATCTCGACGACAGCGCCGGCGAGGCCTCGCTGCTTGCCGGGCTCGGCGCCTCGGGCTGGCACACCTGCGCCATGTTCATGCGGATGATGTGCGACGGCTTCCTGCTCGCCTCCTCCTCGCTCGGCTCCCCCGGCATCGACAAGCTCTCCTGGCTCGCGCCGGTGCGACCCGGCGACCGGCTGTCCGGCACCTCGACCGTGCTCGATGCCCGCGCCTCGAAGTCCCGCCCCGACATGGGCATCGTCCGCTTCCTGCACGAGGTGGTGAATCAGGACGGCGTCACCGTGATGCGCGGCGAAAACCCGATCATGTTCGCCACCCGGACCGGTGGAGGTCGCCCGTGAAGTTCTTCGAGGATATCGCCATCGGCGAACGCGTCGAACTCGGCCATTGGCACGTCACCGCCGAGGCAACGGTCGCCTTCGCCCGCCGCTACGATCCGCAGGGCTTCCACCTTGAGGAAACCGAGGCCGCCAAGACCCATTTCGGCCGGCTCTCCGCCTCTGGCTGGCAGACCGCCGCCATGTGGATGAAGCACATGATCGCCCACCGTGATCGCGTCCAGGCCGAGATGCGCGCCCGTGGCGAGCCGGTCGCCGACATGGGTCCCTCGCCCGGCTTCACCGACATGCGCTGGCTGAAGCCGGTCTTCCCCGGCGATCGCATCACTTATTTCACCACCGCTACCGAGGCCCGCCCGAGCCAGTCGCGCCCGCGCTGGGGCCTGATCCGCCACCTGAACGAGGGCGTCAACCAGACGGGCGATCTGGTGTTCTCCTTCATCGGCAACGTCTTCGTCGAGCGCCGCGACGCCTGATCCTCGGCCGTGCCGGGTCGTGGCCTGGAACACGGGAGGCGAGCCGCTCACGCTCCCCGCCGCCCGCGCGTCTTATCGTCGCTGCCATCCTTGTCCATGCCCGCAATTGCCGGCTGAACCGCTGGCGATTGCTCCGAATTCACGTTGAATTGACGTCGATTTATCTCTAACTCGGCGAAAATTCTCCCGATACCCCCGAGTTTAGACGGTTGACGTAAGGTATCGTTCACGAGACTGGCGCATTGCTGATCCCGGGGCTGAACTCCCGCCACCCTTGGGCTCGAGGCAATCCAATGTCGTCCGCTTACGGCTACACAATCGATCCGCCCCTCATCCAGCCGGGTCCCACGCCCCAGCCGGATCGTCTGGATGTGATCGTGCCGATGGTCACGACCCTCGCCGATCGCGTCGAGGCGCTCGCCCGCCGAACCGAGGCCGGCGATCTCGCCGCCGGTCTGCTCGCCCCCGAATTGCTGTCGCTGGTCGCCGGCGCCATGCGCGACCTCGGCGCCTCGCCGATCGCCGTCGAGGCCCTGCTGCGCTTTGCCGATATCGGCCGCGACCACACCGCGCCGGTGCCGACCGCAACCCCTCAGCGCGACGTTCCCTTCGCTCGACCGACCATCGAACCGCAGGCCTCCGCCCCGGAGCCGATGCCCGCGCCGATCCCCGCGCCCCCAGAGGTCCCGGCCGATCCGCAGATGCAGCATGCCGAGACCGCCGCCGAGATCACCTATCTGGTGATGACCGGCCTCACCGCCGAACAGGCCGCCCAGCGCGTCGCCCGGCGCTTCATCCTCGGCAATCAGGAAGAGCAGATTCCGTCAGTCGGCGACGATCCGCGCGGCTACAAGCGCCTGCTGTCCTGGCGCCAGCAGATGATGGCGGGCCGCTATGGCGAGGCGGTCCACGCCGCCTACACCGCTCGGCTGGCGGCATTCAAGTCCACCGGCCTGTCGCCGCGCAACTGACGCGACGGCCGGTCGCCGTGACGCCCGCCAACCTCACGGCCGGCCTCCCCCCGCAGGCCTTCAATGCCCGTCGAACGCCACCAGCGTCCGCACCGGCACGTCCATCGCCCGTAGCTTGTCGGCGCCGCCGAGTTCCGGCAGGTCGATGACGAAGCACGCCGCTTCCACCACCGCACCGAGCTTGCGCATCAGCTCCACCGCCGCCGTCGCCGTGCCGCCGGTGGCGATCAGGTCGTCGACCAGGATGATCCGCTCCCCCGCCAGCACCGAATCCGTGTGCACTTCCATTTCATCGACGCCGTATTCGAGCGAATAGGCAATCCGCACCGTATCGTGCGGCAGCTTGCCCTTCTTGCGGATCGGCACGAACCCGGCCGAGATCTGGTGCGCCACCGCCCCGCCGAGAATGAACCCGCGCGCCTCGATGCCGGCGACCTTGTCGATCTTCGCCCCCGCATAGGGCTGCACCAGACGGTCGACCGCCTGCCGGAAGGCCCGCGCATTGCCCAGCAGCGTGGTGATGTCGCGGAAAATGATGCCGGGCTTGGGATAGTCCGGAATGGCGCGGATGGCGTCTTGCAGGTTCATGGAATTTCGCACTTTCCTCTGGCGGTCGGGCGACCGCCTTATGCGCCGGCCATCGCCGATGCGCAAGCGTCGACCTGCCGCGCCGCCGTTCGCGCCGGCCACACGCTTGCACCCGGCGGCTTTGCGTGCTAGCTGCCTGCCCCACGTTCAGGATCGAACGTCAGGAAATGGATCGGGCACCCATGCTTGGGCTTAGGCTGCAGCGACGACGAAGCGGACGACGTGACACGGTCACGCTCGATCGCCCTTTCGCGTCTTCGTGAGGCCCCGCTCCCCATGCGGCCCGGGACCTCGGACGGCGCGTGATACCCGCCTTTCCGACTGAAAGTCCCGATGATGATCCAGACGCCTTACCTGATCCGGCTCGAACTCGCCCACGACGCCGACGCCATCGAAGCCCTGCACGAACTCTCCTTCGGCCCCGGCCGTTTCGCCCGCACGGCCTTCCGGCTGCGCGAGGGTGTGCCCCATGATCCGGATCTGAGCTTCGTCGCCCTGTTCGGCGATCGCTTCGGCGGCGCCGTCCGGCTGACGCCGATCCGCATCGGCGACGATCCCGCCCTGCTGCTCGGGCCGCTGGCGGTGCACCCGGATTTCGCCGGTCGCGGCGCCGGCAAGGCCCTGGTCGGTGTCGCCCTCGATGCCGCCCGCGCCGCCGGCCACAAGCTGGTGCTGCTGGTCGGCGATCACCCCTATTACGGCCCGCTCGGCTTTGCCCGCGTGCCGGTGGGCCAGATCACCATGCCGGGTCCCGTCGATCCCAACCGGCTGCTGCTGGCCGAACTGGCCCCCGGAGCCGCCGGCGGCGCCCGCGGCCTCTGCGGCAAGCCATGAGCGACCTGCCCGCCGCCTGCCTCCGGGTGCAAGCCGCCGCCGAGACCGCCGGCCTCGCCATCCGCATCGTCGTCAGGGCGGAAGCCACCCGCACCGCCGAGGAGGCCGCCGCCGCCTGCGGCTGCGGCGTCGCCCAGATCGTCAAGTCGCTGGTCTTCGTCGGCAAGCAGAGCGGCAAGCCCTGGCTGCTGCTGGTCTCCGGCGCCAATCGCGTCGATGAAAAGGGCGCGGCCCGCCATCTCGGCGAGCCGCTGAAGCGGCCCGATGCCGCCTTCGTCCGCGAACTCACCGGCTATGCCATCGGCGGCATTCCGCCCATAGGCCACCCGATCGACATCGCCACCTGCATCGATCCCGACCTGATGGGCTTTCCGACCGTCTGGGCCGCCGCCGGAACGCCCAACGCCGTCTTCGAGGTCGACCCGCGCGCCCTCGCCGCGACGACAAAGGCCACCCTCATGCCGATGGCGTAATGCCATCGGCCATTGAAAATGGCGGACGGCATTCCTGGAGCAAATTTCTCATGCCTCTGATGCAGATGGGAAATTCACTTGTCTCCGGCGCCCCGACGCGTCTGCGCCTGCGGCTTCTGGCATAGCAGCAGCCTTGCCATACGGCCGTGGCATCAGCCCGGCCGATTTCCTCGTAGGCTCCGCCGATTCGCCTGCCCTCTGGCCGCACCCGCAAACGCCGGACCCCACCGGGGCATTAGCCGCCCAGGTGGTCTGACCTCTCGATGTGATGCGACGCATCACCTCAGAACAGGAAGTCGTGGCTCCAGTCGATGCTGTTCATCTGGACGCCGGCAAGCAGGATTGTGCTGGTGCCGAGGTCGATCAGCGTACCCTGGCTGGTCTGGACGCTGCAGTCCCGGATGTAATCGACGCCAAGCGACAGTCCCCGCATGTCGATTCGGTCGACGCCGGTGCAGAAGTCGAACACCGTATCGGCACCGGCACCGGTATGGATCTGGTCATTGCCGGCCCCGCCGAAACCGGTCAGGACATCCGGCTGCTCGGTGCCGTACAGGATGTCGGCGCCTGCATGCAGCACCGCGATCATTCCGTTCGGATCGGTCATCATCTGCGCCAGCGTCAGCGACAGGCCGGTAAGGGTATAGTGCTTCTCATAACCGCCGGCATCGTTGCGGTTGCTGAATGTCACCGACGAAATCGTGCCGGAGAAGCTCTCGGTCACGCTGTTATAGACAAGGCCGCTGCCTGAAACGATCATCGTCGTCTGTCCCGGCCCGCCAAACGGGCTGGCAAAGGTCAGGATCTGGCCGTTAGACGAAAACGCTGCGTCATTCACCCCCTACGAAGCGAAAGTCACCTGACCGGCATAATGTCTGTCGTTCAGCTTGAAGAATTTCAGAGTAGTCGTTGGCTACTCCTTTCAAATCCAGCTGCAGTCTAGTAAAATTTTAGAGATAAAAATACAACTTTTATATTAAACATCAGCAAGCAGTGAAAGATAAGACGAGAATTGGGAGGAATTTCTTAAATCCCGTTAACGCTATCTTCCGGCGCCGCGCGTTCACCCGAATTTTCGCCCGAAATTGGCATCGACGTCCATCACGACCGCAGCCAGCGGGAAACCAAGGTTAGCCGCCACGACGACGCCGATCCCGCCCGCAACCTCACGCCAAGAACGCACGTGCCGTTGCTGTCGATCAGCGATTTGGCCGCCGGCAGGAACCATCCACGGCGATCGTCACCCGCGACCAAGCACCCGCAGACAACAAAACCGCCCGTGGCCATCGCCAAGGCGGTATGAGATCGATCGCCGATCCGGAAAGGGGAGAAGTGGTGGCGGGGGGCGGGATCGAACCGCCGACCTGAGGGTTATGAATCCTCCGCTCTAACCATCTGAGCTACCCAGCCACTTCGATGAGGCCTGTCAAGCAAGCTTCATCGGTCGCGCTTATAGGAACCTCGGGCTTATGGTGTCAAGCGTCCTTGTGGATAGCATCGCCGCCCGCGCCTCTTGTGGCCCGAAACGTCGCGGTGCGATCGACCGCTGACGGGCGCTTGGGCGCGCCGGCCGGCCCGACGCCCTCACCGCCGCCGCAGCCGGATCAGGGTGAACAGCCCGAACGGCCGCAACGGCCGCACTTCCACCGCCTCGAACTCGTCATGGCCGAGAACCCGCGCCGCCGGGAAGTCCGAGCGCCAGCCGAGCTTGCGCGTGACCGGCACGATCAGCCGCTCCACCAGCCCGCGCAATCCGCCATCGGCGGCGAAATGCGACACGATCACCACCTCGCCGCCCGGGCGGACGACGCGGGCGATCTCGGCCATCACCTGTTCGGGATGCGGCACCACGGTGATGACGAACATCACCGCCACCGCGTCGAAGCTGCGGTCGGCAAACGTCAACGCCCCGGCATCCATCTGATGCAGCCCGTCGACATGCGGCAGCTGCTCGCGCGCCACCCGTTCCCGCGCCACCCCCAGCATGTGCGGGCACAGGTCGATGCCGGTGAGCCGCAGCCGCCGGTCATAGGCGGGCAATGACAGGCCGGTGCCGACGCCGAGTTCCAGCACCTTGCCCTCGAGCCGGTTGACCGCCTCCACCACCGCTCGCCGGCCGATGCCGAACAGCGCCCCGATGAAGAACTTGCCGCCGAACACCGCGTCATAGACCGGTGCCCAGCGCCGATAGGCGCTCAGCACCGTGGTTTCATCAAGATCGTCGCGATCGGCGGATTGGGCAGGGGTCTGGCTCATGCGGGTCTCCGGATCAAGCCGGCACGGTCGGCTGTCGTCCGACCGATTTAGCGCAAGCCGCTTTCTCCCGCACCCATGAATTCCATGAATACGACGATTTCTTGATTACAGGCGACATCGATCGGCCGGAAACTGAAACGCCGGCATCGAAAAACGCCATCGCTATCGCAAAACCGTCACTCCGCCGCAATGCCCTGCACCGGGCCGGCGGCACTGGCCGGCCGGTTGATGATGCCGCCGCCGAGCACCCGGGCGCCGGCCTCGACGCCGTCATAGATCACGCAGGCCTGCCCCGGCGCCACGCCGAGTTCGCCCTGCGCCAGCTCCACCACCGCCCGACCGTCGCGCCAGCGGATCGCCGCCGGCGCCGGCGGCCGGGTCGAGCGCACCTTGGCGAAGATGTCGAGCCCGGCCTCGCCGCAGCCATCGAGCGACGGCCCAAGCCAGTTGACGTCGCGCAGATCAAGCGACGTCGTCGCCAGCGCCTCGCGCGGCCCGACGACCACCCGGCGATGCTCCGCCTCGACCCGCACCACATAGAGCGGCTCGCCCGACGCCACCCCCAGCCCGCGCCGCTGGCCGACGGTGAAGTGGATGATGCCGTCGTGCCGCCCCAGCACCCGCCCGTCCACATGCACGATCTCCCCCGGCTCGACCGCACTCGGCCGCAGCCGCTCGATCACATCGGCATACTTGCCCGACGGCACGAAGCAGATGTCCTGGCTGTCATGCTTCTCGGCAACCACCAGCCCCAGGTCGCGGGCGATGTCGCGCGTGCGCGGCTTGGTCAGCCGGCCGAGCGGAAACCGCAGGAAATCCAGCTGCGCCTGCGTCGTCGCATAGAGGAAATAGCTCTGGTCGCGATCGAGATCGACCGGCCGGAACAGCCCGCGATGACCGCTTTCGAGCCGGCGCGTCTCGACATAATGCCCCGTCGCCAGGCAATCGGCGCCGAGATCCCGCGCCGTTTCCATCAGGTCGGAGAACTTGACGGTCTGGTTGCAGGCGACGCAGGGGATCGGCGTCTCGCCGGCAAGGTAGCTGTCGGCGAACGCCTCGATCACCGAGGTGCGGAACCGGTCCTCGTAGTCGAGGACGTAATGCGGAATCTCCAGCGCCTCCGCCACCCGGCGGGCATCCTGGATGTCCTGCCCGGCGCAACACGCCCCCTTGCGATGGGTCGCGGCACCGTGGTCGTAAAGCTGCAGCGTCACCCCGACGACGTCATAGCCCTCCTGCTTCAGGAGGCCGGCCACCACCGACGAGTCGACGCCGCCCGACATCGCCACGACGACGCGGGTTTCGGCCGGAGACTTCGGCAGATCGAGACTGTTGAGCGCAATGGGCGTCGGCATGGGTGGGCGGAACCGGCGTCAGGGACAGGAAGTAACGTATATAGCGCGAATTTCGTGGAAATGTAGGGGGCCTTCCCCGGCAATGTCGCGCTCCCCCGCCGACTGGCGCACCTGCCGCCGATCGACGCCGGCGGCAACCGGGCCGACCCGGCAAGTTCTGCCGGCCGGCATTGGACTGAATGCGCGGGTTCGACCGTCGGCGGGTCGCGCGACCACGTCTAACCACATGGCTAAAAAGACATTTCCCCCGAACGACTGAACGGACGGCGCCCTCCCGCCACTCCGGCATGAAGGTTGCGACGGATGGCGGAACCATGCTCGCATGTCCGCCGACAAGGGGAAGAGTTTGCCCAGTGCCGTGACCCAGGGTGCCGTCGCCCCGACCGCCTTCGCGCCAGCCACCGCCGCCGGTGCCGCCGGGCTTGCCGCCTCGCAGCCGGCAACCGGCTTTGCCGCACTGATGGCGATGTTCGCGCCGGTCGCGTCCGCCGAGCCCGGCGATCCGGCCGCCCCGGTTTCGACCCAACCCCACGCTACCACCGCCGAATTCGTCGCCCTGATGGCGGCAACCCTCGACGACGGCGCCAATGCCGAAACCGCCGCGACCGACCTGCCGGCCGATGCGACCGTCCCGCAGGTCGACCCGTCGCTGGTCGTCATCCCGCCGCCGGCAACTCCCGTCACGCCCGCCCCCGCCCTCGCTGCTGCCGGCGCCGCCGCGACGGATGGCGACAACGCCGCGACCGCGCCGGCGGGCGACGGCATCGACGCCGCAACGCCAGCCACGCCCGCTCGCCCGGCCGCCGCCTCGGGCGAAGCTCCGTCCGAGTCTGCCAACGCGCCGGCCGCTGCCCCGACCATTGCCGCGACGGCTGCCGCGACGGCCAACGCCCCGGCCGCGCCGACGACCGCCAACACATCAACCCCGTCCCCTGACGCGAGCCGCTCCGCGCTGGCCGCGGCCGTAACGGTCGCGATGCCGGCGCCCACGTCGCCCCGTGCCGACGCTCCGGCCACTGCCGCGACGAACGTAGCCGCCCCCCGGCAGGACACTACCGCTGCGACCTCTACCAGCGCCTCGGTCGCGACCACAGCCGCCGCCAAGATCCCGGTTGCGACGACGACCACCGTCTCCGGATCATCCGACGCCATCGTGCCGGACGCGACAGTGCCTGTCGCGGCAACCGCCGGGCCGACTGTCGACACCCGACCGCGCCCGCCGGTCAGCCCGACCGGCCAGTCCGCGACCCGGCCCCTTCCGACCGCGCGTTCCGCATCGCCGACCGTCGTCGCCAGGCCCGAGGCCGCCGCGTCGGAATCGAGCACTGCCGCGACCAACGCAGCGACGACACCGGCCGCAACCGAACCGACCGCCCGGACCTCGATCGAACCGGCCTCCCGCACCAACGCCGCCGTTACCCCGACGACGGCGGAGCCGCGCGGAATCGCCGCCAGCCGTCTCGCACCAACCCAGCCGGCGCCGTCGACATCCGCCACCTCGGCGGCCCCGGCCCCGACAAAAGCAGCCGCAACCGACTCCGCGACGCCCGCCGTCGCGCCTCCGGCAATACCGGTTTCTGCTAACGCGGCTGATGCCCCCCCGCTGGCTAACCCTACCCCGCTGCCCGCCGCCGCCACGGCCGCGCCCGCCGACCCGACCGTGCCCGCCACCGTGGCCGCACTCCAATCCGCCTCGCCGGCCGCCGCTCGGCCGGTGACGACCGCTGACGCGACCGATCCGGCCGCCGATGCCGCAGACGCGCCGCCGCAACCCCAGCCGACCGCCGCCACGTCGGCCCGCACCCGTTCGGCGACGACCGCGCCCGCCGCGCCGCAAGCCGCCACCAATCCGGTGCCGGTTGCCACCGAACGCCCGACGGTCGCCGCTTCCCCGTCGACGCCGCCAGAGGAAGCACCCGCCGCCGTGTCCGCTCAGGCGACGCCAGATCCCGAGGCGGCGCCGTCCAACGCCGCGCCGGCCACCGTCGACACCACCTCCCGATCCGCCCCGGCGGTCCAGTCCGCCACCGCGCCGCAGGCCGCGAACGCTCCGCCCCGGTCCGCTGCCGTCACTGAGCCGACAGCCGCCGCCGCGCCGGTCGCGACCGAGGCGACCGCCCCGGCCAGCGACACGGCCAAGGACACCCCCGACGACGAACCGGCACTCGCCATCGACGACCGCCCGGCAGCGACCCGGCACCCGGCCCATCGTCACACCCATGCCGCCGGCGTCATGACCGCCGCCCTCGCCTTTGCCGAACGGCTGCGGGCCGAGACCGCCGCCGAGACCGTGTCGGGCGAGCCGACCCTTGCCGCCATCGCCGCTCCGGCCGCCATGCCTGATGCCGAGGCCCCGGCGACACCGGCTGCCACCGTCAACAGCCGCGCCGACGCGCCCCAGGTCACCGTTCCCGAGCTTGGCGCCGAAATCGCCCGCCAGGCCAAGGCCAGCGGCCGCAGCTTCGAGATCCGCCTCGATCCGCCCGATCTCGGCAAGGTGCAGGTCAAGCTCGACGTGTCCGAGGCCGGCGAGGTCCGCGCCCATCTGATCGTCGAGCGCAAGGATACCCTCGACCTGATGCTGGCCGACCGCCGCAATCTGGAAAAGACGCTGGAACAGGCCGGCTTCCGCGCCGACCAGGCCGACCTGCAGTTCTCGCTGCGCCAGGACGGCTCCGGCGCCCAGGGGCAGTTTTCCCGCGAGGCATGGAAATCCTATGGCACCGAGCGGCGTGCCGACATCGCGCCGCCCGTCGTCGACACCGAGATGGAAGTCGCCGCCGCCGCGCTCGCCGGCCGGCGTCCCGGCGGGGTCGATCTGCGGGTTTAGTCTTGGCCGCGAAAGCGGCAGTTGAACAGCAATTGGCGCGACGTCCAAACGGGATGGTCGCTCATGACAAGGCAGGGAGTTTGAGTAATGGCCACCGTGACGACCGCCAACACCGCGACTTCGGCGAACAATTCCGCCTCGACGTCGTCGCAGAACCGCCTGAGCCAGAACTACGAGATGTTCCTGAAGCTGCTGACCACGCAGTTGCAGAACCAGAATCCGCTCGAGCCGATGGACGCCGACAAGTTCACCTCGCAGCTGGTGCAGTATTCCGGCATCGAGCAGCAGATCCAGATGAATGCCAGCCTCGAGGACATGAAGTCGATCTTTGAATCGCAAGGCGCCGTCAGCCTCGTCAACTACATCGGCGCCACCGTCACCGCCGCCGGAGCGCAGACCCAACTGAAGGACGGTGCCGCCACCTGGAAGCTCACGGCCGATTCCGAGATTGCCCGCGCCACGATCGTCATCAAGAACTCCGCCGGCGCCGAGGTCTATCGCGAGACGGTCGATGCCAGCGGCAAGGAATTCCAATACGCCTGGGACGGCAAGACCAGCTCCGGCGGCACCGCGCCGGACGGCACCTACCAGATCTCGGTCACCGCCACCGACTCCGCCGCCAAGGCAGTGCCGGTATCGACCCGCATCAGCGGCGTGGTATCCAGCGTCGACATGACTGAAAGCCCCGCCATCCTCAAGATCGGCACCATCCGCGTGCCGGTGACATCGATCGAGACGGTCAGCGGTTCGTAAGCTTCTGGACGATCAACAAAAATCCGGATTGTGACGGCGGCGTCTTTTTTATGACGCCGCCGATTTATTTTTTCCGCCGCCGCCGGATCCGCCGCCGCCCCGCCGTCACGCATTTCCGCGCTTTTTCACGGCTTCGACTGCAAATAATCGCCAAATATTCGTCAATTCATAACCTTCGTTTACGAACGTAAACGCGAATGAATAAAGTGTTGACCATGATTTAGGCATTTCTTAGGGCCGACGCGCTAGTGTCTCCCTCGATGGTCATGTCGAGTGTGAGAGTAGTGAGTACGATGACCGATCAAGTTCGTCCGCGCGTCAAGTACGTCATCGGGCCCGACGGCAGCCCCCTGACGATTGCGGATTTGCCGCCGCCGGAGACCCAGCGTTGGGTCATTCGGCGGAAAGCTGAAGTGGTTGCCGCCGTGCGCGGCGGGCTCCTCTCGCTTGAGGAAGCCTGCTCGCGTTACACGCTGACCACCGAGGAGTTGTTGAACTGGCAGCAGTCGATCGATCGCCACGGCCTCGCCGGGCTTCGCACGACCCGCATTCAACACTACCGGAATTGATTCTCGGGAAGGACGTCCGATAACCGGTCCCCGGTCATTGGCGCTTTCGCGGTCGATCCGTCAATACGCCTCGCCGGGCGAAAAGCCCGCGCGCGTCCCGTCGTGACGTATCGACAGACCGACCGGAAACTCCAACAGCAGGCTCGATGGGGAAACCCTTCGGGCCTTCTGGCGTTGTGCCCGCCGGTGCCCCTGCCGCGCGCGCCTAACGACGCTCCTGACGAAACATCGGCATTTTCGTCCCACCCCGACAACAATCTCTTAACAATTTCACAAGAGGCGCCGTCAAAACGCGACCTGTTAACTTCTCGTTTACCACCAACCCGGCAATTTTTGCCCAGCGGTCTTCCCTTGGAAACTGCTTCGCGAGCTTCGGCAAATCGAACGGCGGGTTGGCACGTGCAGGGCGTTCTCGAACTCCTCAAGAAACTCGGACCGCAACGTCTGGCGGCCATGGGCATGGTCGTGGCCGTGTTGCTGGGGTTCTTCGTCTATATCGGCATGCGCGCCACCCGGGTCGAGATGGCCCCGCTCTATTCCGATCTGGCGTTCGAGGACAGCTCGGCCATCGCCAAGGAACTCGAGACGACCGGCGTCCGCTTCGAGCTGAAGAACGAAGGCGCCCAGATCCTGGTGCCGCGCGACGACGTGCTGCGCATCCGCATGCGCCTTGCCGAGAAGGGCATGCCGACCGGCGGCTCCATCGGCTACGAGATCTTCGACAAGCAGGACACCCTCGGCACCACCAGCTTCGTCCAGAACATCAACCACCTGCGGGCGCTGGAGGGCGAGCTTGCCCGCACCATCCGCTCCATCGGCCGGGTGCAGTCGGCGCGGGTGCACCTGGTCATCCCGGAGCGGGCGCTGTTCCAGCGCGAGCGCCGCGATCCGACCGCCTCGATCGTGCTGAAGCTGCGCGGCCAGCTCGAGCCGGCCCAGACCCGCGCCATCCAGCATCTGGTCGCCGCCGCCGTCGAGGGCCTGAAGCCCAATCACGTCTCGATCGTCGACGAAACCGGCCGCCTGCTCGCCTCCGGCAACGGCACCGAGGACGACGTCGGCGCCCTGTCGGCGACGCTGCAGGAAAAGTCGATCAGCTACGAACAGCGCCTGCGCAATCAGGTCGAGGAGATCGTCGCCTCCGTCGTCGGCCCCGGCCGCACCCGGGTGCAGGTCGCCGCCGAGCTCGACTTCAACCGCGTCACCCAGACCTCCGACACCTTCGACCCCAACGGCCAGGTGGTCCGCTCCACCCAGTCGAAGGAGGAAAGCTCCAACTCGCAGAACCAGGACAAGTCGGTCACCGTCGGCAATCAGGTTCCCGCCGGCGGTCAGGACCAGGCCGGTTCCTCGACCAAGGACGCCAGCAACAACACCGAGGAGGTCATCAACTACGAGATCTCCAAGACCACCCGCACCGAGGTGATCGAGGCCGGCCGCGTCAAGCGCCTGTCGGTCGCCGTGCTGGTCGACGGTGTCTATACCCCCGGCCAGAACGGTGAACTCGCCTATGCCGCCCGGCCGCAGGAGGAACTCGACCGCATCGCCGCGCTGGTGCGCTCGTCGGTCGGCTTCGATCAGGCGCGCGGCGACAAGGTCGAGATCGTCAACCTCCGCTTCGCCGCCGGGCCGAACCAGCTGCCGACCGAATCCGGCAACGGCCTGCTCGATTTCACCCGCGACGACATCATCAAGCTGGTCGAGTGGGGCGTGATGCTGCTCGTCACCCTGCTGGTGGTGCTGCTGGTCGTCCGCCCGATGATGAAGCGCGCCTTCGGCCCGAGCGAGGAAGAAAAGCGCGCCGCCGCGGCCGCCGCCGGCGAGGATGGCGGCGCCGACGGCCTGCAGGGCGCGCTCGCCCGCGCCGAGGGTTCCACCGGCGCCTCCGGCGACGGGGCCCTCGCCGTGCAGCAGGAAGGCTCCAGCATCGTCGTCGGCGGCATCACCATTCCCGGCGCCCTGTCGCCGACCAAGATCGAGGAAGCCAAGGCGCTCGGCGAAATGCACGCCTCGTCGATCGCCCGCGTCGGCAACCTGGTCAAGGAAAACCCCAATGAAGCCGCCATGGCGATCCGCATGTGGATCAACGAGTCAGGTTGAGGAAATCCATGTCCCGAGCGCCCGTACCCAGTCAGTCCAGCCAGGCCGCCGCCGGTCGCGGCGGGCAGTCGGCCAAGCTGACGGTCTCGACGACGGAAGCCTATCGCGAGCTCGCCGGCCCTGAGCGCGCCGCCGTGATGCTGCTGGCGCTCGGCGAGGAACACGGTCGCGACATCTGGAAGCAGCTCGACGAGCTGGAGATCAAGGCGGTGTCGCTCGCCATGGCCAGGCTCGGCCCGATCTCGCCGCAGATGCTCGAGGATCTGCTGGTCGAGTTCGTCACCCGCATCACCGCCAAGGGCTCGCTGACCGGCAATATCGACTCGACCGAACGCATCCTCGCCTCGATGCTGCCGCCCGAGCGCGTTTCCCAGATCATGGAGGAAATCCGCGGTCCCGCCGGCCGCAACATGTGGGAAAAGCTCTCCAACGTTCAGGAAAACGTCCTCGCCAACTACCTGAAGAACGAATACCCGCAGACCGTCGCGCTGGTGCTGTCGAAGATCCGCTCCGACCATGCCGCCCGCGTCCTGTCGATCCTGCAGGAGGACTTCGCCCTCGAGGTGATCAACCGCATGCTGCGCATGGAGGCGGTGCAGAAGGAAGTGCTCGACAAGGTCGAGCAGACCCTGCGCATCGAGTTCATGTCCAACCTGTCGACCACCACCCGCCGCGATGCCCACGAGCTGATGGCAGAGATCTTCAACTCGTTCGACCGCCAGACCGAGGCCCGCTTCCTCGCCTCGCTCGAGGAGGACAACCGCGACGCCGCCGAGAAGATCAAGGCGCTGATGTTCACCTTCGAGGACCTCGGCAAGCTCGACGCCGGCTCGGTGCAGACGCTGTTGCGCAATGTCGAGAAGGACCGGCTCGGCATCGCCCTCAAGGGCGCCAGCGAGACCGTGCGCAATTTCTTCTTCTCCAACATGTCGACCCGCGCCGCGGCGATGCTCAAGGACGACATGGAGGCGCTCGGTCCGGTGCGCCTGCGCGACGTCGACGATGCGCAGGGCATGATGGTCAACGTCGCCAAGGACCTGGCGGCCAAGGGCGAGATCATGATCACCAAATCCAAGGGCGAGGACGAACTGGTGTTCTGACCAGTCGGCAAGCAAGGAACCACTCATGGCCGCTCCCGCCCGTTTCCTGTTCGACCGCGACTTCGCCGCGCCGCCCCCGCCGCCGCCGGCCCCGCCCGCGCCGCCGGTGCCGGAGGTGCCGCGCATCGACGTCGCCGAGCACGAGACGATCCTCGCCGCCATGTCGGCGGTTGCCCGCCAGGACGGCTTTGACGAGGGCTATCGCGCCGGCCGCGCCGCCGCCGAGGCCCGCGCCGCCGAGCGCATCGCCGAGGAAGCCGCCCGCCTCGCCGCCTCGGCCCGCTCGATCCTCGCCGTGCTCGACCAGGACCGCCTGCGCATCGAGCGCGAGGCAATCGACGTGGCGCTGCTCGCCGCCCGCAAGCTGGCGCCGGCGCTGATTGCCCGCGAGCCGCTGGCCGAGATCACCGAACTGCTGCGCGAGTGCCTGCGGCCGCTGGCCAGGACCCCGCATCTGGTGGTGCGGCTGACGCCCGAGCACGTCGAGGCGCTGCGCCCGGCGCTCGACGACTATGCCCGCCAGACCGGCTTCTCCGGCCGGCTGATGCTGATCGGCGAACCTGACATCGCCGTTGGCGACTGCCGCATCGAATGGACCGACGGCGGCATCACCCGTGATCGCGCCGCCGTCGAGGCCGAGATCGTTGCCGCCATTTCCCGCTACATGGATGCCCGTGCCGGCGAACTCGCCGATGCCGGTCGAGAGGATTGATCATGGCCACCGGTGACACCCCCGACCGCTCGATGTCGCTCTCCGAAATGGACGCCCCGCGCCATCGCTCCGGCATCGACGAGGAAGACCGCTCCGCCAAGGCCGCCGCCGATCTCGAGGCGGTGTTCGACGTGCCGGTCCGCGTCTCCGCCATCCTCGGTCAGGCGCGGATGCAGGTGCAGGAACTCCTCAAGATGACCACCGGCACCGTGCTCGAACTCGATCGCAAGGTCGGCGAGGCCATCGACATCTATGTCAACAACCGGCTGGTGGCGCGCGGCGAGGTCGTTCTGGTCGACGACCGGCTGGGCGTGACCATGACCGAAATCATCAAGACCGACCGCTGATCCGCCGCGGGCACCGAAGGATATTCCCATGCGCCTCCTGATCGTCGGACCGTTCTCCAGCCAACTGAGCCAGGCCGCCAAGATCGCCATGGATCGCGGTGCCTCGGTCGCCCAGGTCGACGACGTCGACAGCGCCCTGAAGGCGCTGCGTTCCGGGCGCGGCGCCGACATTGTCATGATCGACGTCGGTCAGCCCATCGCCCGGCTGGTGCGCCAGCTGGAAGACGAGCGCATCCACGTCCCCGTGGTCGCTTGCGGCATCAACACCAATGCCCGCGCCGCCGTCGAGGCCATCCGCGCCGGCGCCAAGGAATACATCCCGCTGCCGCCGGACCCGGACATGATCGCGGCGGTGCTCGCCGCCGTCGCCGAGGAGGCCCGCGATCTCGTCACCGTCGATCCGACCATGCAGCGCGTCGTCAAGCTCGCCGAGCAGGTCGCCGCCTCCGAGGCCTCGATCCTGATCACCGGCGAGAGCGGCACCGGCAAGGAAGTCGTCGCCCGCCACGTCCACCGCCACTCCCGGCGCGCCAACGGCCCGTTCATCGCCGTCAATTGCGCCGCCATCCCCGAGCATCTGCTGGAGAGCGAACTGTTCGGCCACGAGAAGGGCGCCTTCACCGGCGCCCTCGCCCGCCGCGTCGGCAAGTTCGAGGAGGCCGACGGCGGCACGCTGCTGCTCGACGAAATCTCGGAAATGGACATCCGCCTGCAATCGAAGCTGTTGCGCGCAATCCAGGAACGGCTGATCGACCGCGTCGGCGGCACCAAGCCGGTCGCCGTCGACATCCGCATCCTCGCCACCTCAAACCGCGACCTCGCCGAGGCGGTGCGCAACCAGACCTTCCGCGAGGACCTGCTCTATCGCCTCAACGTCGTCAATCTGAAGCTGCCGCCCCTGCGCGAGCGCCCGGCCGACATCGTCGCGCTTGCCGACCACTTCGCCGCCAAATACGCCAAGATCAACGGCTTCAAGGCCAAGTCGATCGCCGCCGACGCCAAGGCAGCGCTGCAATCGGCCCGCTGGCAGGGCAATGTCCGCGAGCTGGAAAACTGCATGCACCGCGCCGTGCTGCTGTCGACCGAGGCCGAGATCGGCCTCGACGCCATCCGCATGCCCGACGGCTCGCGCATCATCGGGTCCGACGGCGCCCCCGTCGTCGCCGCCGCGCCCTCGCCGCTGATCGGCCAGCCGGCGCGCGGCTACGCCCCCTCGAGCCCGGTCGAGCGCGCCGCCCAGACAGCGGAGGCCGTCACCCGCGCCCTGGTCGGCCGCACCGTCGCCGATGTCGAGCGCGACCTGATCCTGTCGACCCTCGACCATTGCCTCGGCAACCGCACCCACGCCTCCAACATCCTCGGCATCTCGATCCGCACCCTGCGCAACAAGCTCAACGAATACGCCGACGAGGGCATCGTCGTCCCCGCCCCCGGCGAAAGCCGCCAGCAGGTCGCCTGACCGATCCCGGTTCGACCGCGCGAGATCGCCGCAACAGTGCCCTCGCGCGCCGGTCCGCTCGCATGCCGCCCGCGTCCGTCGCAAGGCCCCGCCCCGCCGCCACCTCTCCCTTCTCCCGCGCCATGGGCGTGGGAGAAGGTGTCCCGAAGGGACGGATGAGGGCGGCGGCACGGCAAGACATTGATTTTAGAGAAACTTTGCAAGCATCACGCCGGAGCTCCCCCGGCGCCCGCGCTCGCCCGCCTCAAACGCTCGCCACCGTCTTCAGCCGGGCTCGCGGGTGGATCTCCGCCTGGCTCATCACCGTCGTGTGGGCGCGAAACCGCTCGACGATCGAGCGGACATAGGGCCGCGTGCCCGGCGACGTCACCAGCACCGGCATTTCGCCGAGGTTGGCCGCCCGCTCGAACGCGTCGCGCACCGAGGTGACGAACTCGCC
Source organism: Hyphomicrobiaceae bacterium (assembly GCA_016793065.1). GTDB lineage: Bacteria > Pseudomonadota > Alphaproteobacteria > Rhizobiales > Ancalomicrobiaceae > JAEULV01. The sequence goes on along the minus strand of JAEULV010000048.1, from coordinate 51,071 downwards.
GAGCTTCGACGGCGCCATCGCCAGCTGCTTCTCCTCGCCGTCGCCGATCAGGCTTTCGGCGAACGCCGCTTCCCATTGCGGCGACATCGACACGATCGGCAGATAGCCGCCCGGCGCCTGATGCTGGGCGCAGATCTGCCGGGCGAGCCGGGCGCGCACATGCTCGGTGATGGTCTGGACGTTGCGGGTGAAGCCGACCGCCTCGGCGATGCCCTCGAGGATCGTGCCGAGATCGCGGATCGAGATCCGTTCGTTCAGCAGCGACTGCAACACCCGCTGCACCCCCGACATGTTGATCTGCGACGGCACGATATCCTCGACCAGCTTCTGCATTTCCTTCGGCAGGTCGGCGATCAGCTTGCTGACATCGCCATAGGACAGGAGATCGGCGACATTGGCCTTCAGCACCTCGGTGAGGTGGGTCGACAGCACCGTCGCCGGGTCGACGACCGTATAGCCGCGCACCGCCGCTTCCTCGCGCAGGCTCGCCTCGATCCACGTCGCCGGCAGGCCGAAGGTCGGCTCGATCGTGTGCGTTCCCGGCAGGTCGATCTGCCGGCCGTTCGGGTCCATCACCATGAACTGGCTGGCATAGGCGGTGCCGCGCCCGGCCTCGACCTCCTTCACCTTGATCACGTATTCGTTCGGCATCAGTTGGACGTTGTCGAGGATCCGGCACGACGGCATGACGAAGCCGAGATCGCCGGCGAGCGCCCGCCGCAGCGCCTTGATCTGCTCGGTCAGCCGGTCGCCGCCATCGGAAGCCTGGATCAGCGGCACCAGCGCATAGCCGAGCTCGATGCGCAGGTCGTCCATCTTCAGCGCCGTCTGGATCGGCTCCTCCGTCGGCTTCGGCGCCTTTTCCGCCGCGATCGCGGCGTTTTCGGCCGCGACGTCGTCGAGGATCTTCTGTTGCTGCCGGCCGGTGGTGAAGGCGAGCCAGCCGGCGCCGCCCGCCAGCAGCATGAACGGGATCGCCGGCATGCCCGGCAGCGTCGCCAGCACCAGCATCACCGCCGACGACATGCCGAGCGCCTTCGGATAGCCCGACAATTGCCGGATCAGCGCCTGGTCGGCGGCGCCCGACACGCCCGCCTTCGAGACCAGAAGGCCGGCCGCCGTCGACACGATCAGCGCCGGCACCTGCGAGACAAGCCCGTCGCCGACCGTCAGCACCGTGTAGGAATGCGCCGCCTGCGCAAAGGTGACGCCCTGCTGCAGCACGCCGATCAGGATGCCGCCGATGACGTTGATGAAGGTGATCAACAGGCCGGCGATGGCGTCGCCCTTGACGAATTTCGACGCGCCGTCCATCGCGCCGTAGAACGAGCTCTCGTCCTCCAGCTCGCGCCGGCGCAACTTGGCGTCCTTCTCGTCGATCAGCCCGGCCGACAGATCGGCGTCGATCGCCATCTGCTTGCCGGGCATTGCGTCGAGGGTGAAGCGCGCGGCGACTTCGGCGATGCGGCCGGAACCCTTGGTGATCACCATGAAGTTGACGATGATCAGGATGGCGAAGACGATGATGCCGATGACGAAATTGCCGCCCATCACGAATTCGCCGAACGCCTCGATCACGTGACCGGCCGCGCCGGTGCCGGTATGGCCGTTGGCGAGGATCAACCGGGTCGAGGCGAGATTGAGCGCCAGCCGCAGCATGGTGGCGATCAGCAGCACGGTCGGGAACGACGAGAATTCCAGCGCCTTCTGGATGAACAGCGATGTCATCAGGATGAGCACCGACAGGATGATCGAGAAGGCGAGGAAGATGTCGAGCATCCACGCCGGCAGCGGGATGATCAGCACCACCAGGATCGTCATCACCCCGATGGCCAGAGCCAGATCGCCGCGCCGGATCAGGGCGTTGAGATCGGCGAGCGTCGGCAGCCGCAGTCCGTTCGTGGTGGGTCGTGCCGGCACGTCGCTCATGGGGCCCCTGCGTGAAGCGATCGGCCGCTTCGCCCGCCGCCGCGCCGGCGGGGTGTGGGGCACCCTCCGGCCGATGGCGGGCGAAGCACGACCCGTCTCGACTGGGCAAAATTTGCCGGGTACGTGGTTAAGGAATGGTTACCGCCCTGTCGGATTTCCGGTCGCGACGTCAAGCTTTCCGCAACACCTGTTGCTGAAACCTCAACGCCGCCGCCCCGGATCACTCAGCCCTGCTGCATCCGCTCCCAGAACCGGCGGATGATGCCGGCGGTGACGCCCCAGATCCGGTGGCCGTCATAGGGCATCTCGTAATAGTGCCGGTCGAGGCCCTTCCAGAACCGGCTGGTCATCACGTGGTTCGCCGGGTTCATCAGGAACGACAGCGGCACCTCGAACGTGTTCTCGACCTCGTCCGGATTCGGCGTCAGCGAAAATCCCGGCCGCACCAGCGCGATCACCGGAGCGATGCGATAGCCGGAATTGCTCAGGTAGAGGTCGAGATAGCCGAGTGGCTCGATATGGTCGGCGCCGAGCCCGATCTCCTCGTCGGCCTCCCGCAGCGCCGCCGCGATCGGCGAGGCATCCCCGGCATCGACCCGCCCGCCCGGAAACGCCACCTGCCCGGCATGGCTCGACAGATGCGCCGTGCGCGTCGTCAGCAGCACCGTCACCTCCGGCTGCCGCAGCACCACCGGGATCAGCACCGCCGCGTCCTTCAGCGTCGCGTCCGCCCCCCACTCCAGCGTCGGATTGAGCACATGGTCGCCCGCCGGCGCCCGCGCCGCGACGGCCTCGAGGCTCGGCGCCGCGATCGCCGACAGCCGCGCCCGCGCCGCTTGCGGCGAATAGCTCATGCCAGCCGCTCCAGTTCGGCGGCGGCGCAGATCGGGAAGAACCAGCCGGCGCTCCAGACGCCGAACCAGGTGACGCCGTCGACATCGGCCTCCGAGCCATGCGAGACGAGGTCATACATCACCGCCCGGGTGAGCCGCGCCTCCAGCCGGCCGCGAACGTGGACATAGGGCTTCAGCCCGCCATTGGCCGGATCGACGACGAAGCGGAACGGATGCGCCTCGCCGGCCTCCACCACGTCGCCGACATTGGTGCGCAACGTCATGCGCGCCATTTCGCCCTCGCCCTCGCAATGCAGTTCCACCGCGACGAACGGCGCGTCGTCGACGCTGATGCCGATCTTCTCCACCGGCGTCACCAGATAGGTCCGGCCGTCCTCGTCCTTGCGCAGCACCGATGCAAACAGCCGCACGAGCGGCTCGCGCCCGATCGGCGTGCCGAGATAGAACCAGGTGCCGTCGGCCTTGATGCGGATGTCGAGATCGCCGCAATAGGGCGGATGCCACTTCTCGACCGGCGGCACGCCCTTGATCGCGCCGGCCCGGCGAACCAGCGCCTCCAGCCCCGCCGCGACCGGGGCCGGGCCCGCATCGGCGACCGGGGCGATCACTTCATCGTGACGAACCGACGTCATGGACGGATGCATCCTCTCGTGGGCTGGCCGGGACGGGGCGACGTTTCAGGCCTCTCATCGCATGTAGGGCGCCGCGGCCGCCGCCGCAATCGCCGTCGTCGCCGCATGGACGCCCCGGGTCCGAAGCCTGCGCCACCGCGCGGCATTTTTCAATCCGATTGGACATTCGCCAACATGGCGATAGGTTTACCGGGAAAGCCATGCGAGATTTGCCGCTGCCGTCGATGTGCCACACTCGACGGCGAGAATCATCAAGCCTTGCCGGCGGGACTTTCCGACCGGACCGATGGCGGACGCGGGGAGACGGAAACGCATGAACGCAGCGGGCAAGACGGCTGGGGACGAGACGGCGATCATCGCCGAGGCCGAACGGGCGGTTGCCCGGCTCGCCGACGTGCGCGCCGCCATCGGCAAGGTCATCTACGGCCAGGACAGCGTCGTCGAACGATCGCTCGTCACCATCCTCGCCGGCGGTCACGGCCTGCTGGTCGGCGTTCCCGGCCTTGCCAAGACCAAGCTCGTCGAGGCCCTCGGCACCGTGCTCGGCCTCGATGCCCGCCGCATCCAGTTCACCCCCGACCTGATGCCCTCCGACATCCTCGGTTCGGAAGTGCTCGATCAGGCCACCGACGGCACCCGGTCGTTCCGCTTCATTCGCGGCCCGATCTTCGCCCAGCTGCTGATGGCCGACGAAATCAACCGCGCCTCGCCCCGCACCCAGTCGGCGCTGCTGCAATCGATGCAGGAGCACCACGTCACCGTCGCCGGCCATCGCCACGACCTGCCCCGGCCGTTCCACGTCCTCGCCACCCAGAACCCGCTGGAGCAGGAGGGCACCTATCCGCTGCCCGAGGCGCAGCTCGACCGCTTCCTGATGCAGATCGACGTGCACTATCCCGACCGCGAGGCCGAGCGCCGCATCCTGCTCGCCACCACCGGCATCGGCGAGGGCGAGGCCGTCCGCGTTCTCGACGCCGACGAGCTGATGGCAATGCAGCGGCTGGTGCGGCGCATGCCGGTCAGCGAGAAGGTCGTCGAGGCGATCCTCGATCTCGTCCGCTCGACCCGCCCCGGCGAGGGCGCCGACGACATCACCCGGCACATCGCCTGGGGTCCCGGCCCGCGCGCCAGCCAGTCGCTAATGCTGACGGTCCGCGCCCGCGCCCTCTATGACGGCAGGCTGGCGCCGTCGGTCGACGACGTCATCGCGCTGGCCGAGCCGGTGCTGCAGCACCGCATGGCGCTGTCCTTCGCCGCCCGCGCCGACAACGTCACCCTGCGCGAGCTGATCGCCCGCGCCACCCGCAAGCTCGGCTGATCGTCCGCCCGCCGCCACCGTTTCCCGGCTTCACCGCCGCTTGAGGGAGTGCTGACCCGACCATGGCCCATCCGGCGCCCCGCGATCCTGCCCCGACCGGCTTCGCCGGCGGGCTCACCCAGGCCAAGAGCCTGGCGGCGAGCCTGCCCGAGCTGCTGGTCGAGGCCCGCCGCGTGGCGCTGACGGTGGCCGCCGGCTGGCACGGTCGCCGCCAGGCCGGCACCGGCGAGACGTTCTGGCAGTTCCGCCCCTTCACCGCCGGCGAAAGCAGCACCCGCGTCGACTGGCGCCGCTCCGCCCGCGACGAACAGCTCTATGTGCGCGAACGCGAGTGGGATGCCGCCCATACGCTGTGGCTGTGGGCCGACCTGTCGGCGTCGATGCGCTATCGCTCGAAATTGTCCGCCGTCACCAAGCGCGATCGCGCCGTGGTGCTGATGCTGGCCATCGGCGACCTGCTCGCCCGCTCCGGCGAACGCATCGGCCTGCCGGGCTATCTGAAACCGACCGCCCATCGCCAGGCGACCGAGCGGGTCGCGGCAACCCTGCCCCTGATCGCCGAGACCACGGGCTTCCCGCAGCCCCAGCCGATCCGCCGCTTCTCCGACGTGATCGTCTTCGGCGATTTCCTCGACCCGTTCGAGGACGTCGCGGCGCAGCTGCAGCAGATCGCCGCCTCCGGCGCGCGCGGCCATCTGGTGCAGATCCTCGACCCCTCCGAGGAAACCTTCCCCTATCTCGGCCGCACCGAGTTCCACGACCCCGAATCCGGTGATCGCCTGACCACCGGCCGGGCCGAGAGCTGGCGCGATGCCTATCGCGCCGAGCTCAGCGCCCACCGCGACGCCCTGCGCGACCTCACCCGCCGCATCGGCTGGAGCTTCCTCGTCCATCACACCGACCGGCCGGCGGCCGAGCCGTTGCTGGCGCTGCACGCCCGCCTCAACGGCGCTGGCAATGCCGGCGGCGTCCGAATCGCCGACGCGGGAGGCCGCCCATGATCCAGCTCGGCTTTGCCTCGCCCCTCGTGCTCGGCGCGCTGATCCTGCTGCCGGCGATCTGGTGGCTGCTGCGCCTGACGCCGCCGAAGCCGCGCGAGGAGATGTTCCCGCCGCTGCGCATCCTGCGGCGGATCATCCGCCAGGACGAAACCCCGGCGCACAGCCCGTGGTGGCTCACCACGCTGCGGCTGGCGCTCGCCGCCGCCATCATCCTCGCCATGGCCGGCCCGGTGCTGCGCCCGGATTTCACCGCCGCGACCGCCACCGGGCCGATCTACCTGATCGTCGACAACGGCTGGTCCGCCGCCCCCGACTGGGACCAGCGCCGCGCCGTCGCCGAGCGCATCATCGCCCGCGCCGCTGACACCGCCCGCCCGATCACCATCCTCGCCACCGCCGACGGTCTTGCCCAGTCGTTCGATCCCGGTTCGCCCGACGAGGCCCGTCGCCGCCTGGCGGCAATGGCCGCCCGCGCCTATCCGAGCACGCGCGCCACGCTGATCGCCCCATTGCGTCGCGCCTTCGAAACCAACGCCCCCGGCGAGATAATCTTCATCAACGACCGCCTCGCCCACGACGACGGCGCCGATTTCGTCGCGTTCCTGGCGACGATCCAGGCGGCCGCGCTGACCCTCTATCAGGGCGACGGCCCCTTGCCCCTCGGGCTCAAGGCAACGCAGAACAGCGCCGATGCCCTCGGCGTCGTCGTCACCCGCGCCGATGGCGACAGCCACGCCGGCGCGCAATTGCGTGCCCTCGACCAGCGCGGCCGCATCATCGGCGAGGCGAGCGCCACCTTCGCCCGCGGCGAAGCCGAGGCCGTCGCCAAGTTCGTCCTGCCGGTCGAACTGCGCAACGACATCGCCCGCATCGAAATCGACGGCGCCGGCTCGGCCGGCGGCGTCCGCCTCGTCGACGAACGCTACCGCCGCCGCGTCGTCGGCCTCCTCTCCGGCTCGACCGCCGATCAGGACCAGCCGCTGCTGTCGCCGCTGAACTACATCGCCAAGGCGCTGCAGCCCTTCGCCGACATCCGCGAGCCGCGTTCGCCCGACGTCGTGCGCGGCGTACCCGAACTGATAAACGCCAATGTCTCGGTGATCATGTCGGCCGACATCGGCACCTTCGACCGCGAGACCGAACGCCTGCTGCGCGATTTTCTCGGTCGTGGCGGCGTCGTCGTCCGCTTCGCCGGCAAGCGTCTCGCCAATGCCGAGGATGGCGGCTTGCTGCCGGTGCGCATCCGCCAGGGCAGCCGCACCCTCGGCGGCACGCTGTCCTGGCAGCAGCCGCAGGGGCTCGGGGCATTCCCGGCGCTCGGTCCGTTTGCCGGCATGCAGGCGCCCGGCGACGTCACCGTCACGCGGCAGGTGCTGGCCGAGCCGGACGGCGATCTGGCCAACCGCACCTGGGCAAGCCTCGCCGACGGCACGCCGCTGGTCACCGGCCAGCGGATCGGCGCCGGCTTCCTGGTGCTGGTGCATGTCACCGCCGACACAAGCTGGTCGAACCTGCCCCTGTCGGGCTCCTTCGTCGAAATGCTGCGCCGGCTTGTCGCCGTCTCGCAGTCGATGGGGGCGGGCGACGCCGGCGGCGCCAACGGCGAAACCGTCGTGCTGCCGCCGCTGCGGGTGCTTGACGGCGCCGGCAGCGCCGGCCCCCCCGGCCCGGAGGTCCGCCCGCTGGAGCAGCAGACCGCGCGCTCGACCCCGGCCGGACGCGAACACCCCGCCGGACTCTATGGCAGCGAGGACGCATTCGTGGCGATCAACACCCTCGGCCCCACCGACGTCATCGCCCGGCTCGACGTCTCGTCGCTCACCCGCGCCCGGATCCAACCGCTGTCGATCGCCGCGCCGGCGTCGCTGAAGCCGCATCTGCTCACCGCGACGCTGCTGCTGCTGATCCTCGACATCCTCGCCGTCCTGTGGCTCGGCGGCCGGCTACGGATCGCCCGCGCCGCGGCAGCGATCGTCCTGACGATTGCCGCCGGCCTCGCCGCCGTCCCGTCCCCGGCATCCGCCCAATCGCCGGAGCCGGGACAGTTCGACCGGAGCGCCGCCGGCTCCAACAGCCTTGCCTATGTCCGCACCGGCGATGCCCAGGTCGACGAGATTTCCCGCCGTGGCCTCGCCGGTCTGACCCGCATCCTCTCCGATCGCACCGCGCTCGAACCCGGCGAACCGATCGGCATCGATATCGCCCGCGACGAGCTGGCGTTCTTCCCCCTGCTCTACTGGCCGGTCACCCAGGCCCAGCCGAAGCCGAGCCCGGCGGCGATGGCGCGGATCGACGCATTCATGAAGAATGGCGGCACCGTGCTGTTCGACACCCGCGACCAGCTGACCTCGGCGCCGAGCGGCTTCGGCCGCTCCTCGCCCGCCAATGCCAAGCTGCGCGAGATCCTCGCGACGCTCGACGTGCCGGCGCTGGAGCCGGCCCCCGTCGATCATGTCGTGTCGCGCGCCTTCTATCTGCTCGAGGAGTTCCCCGGCCGCTATGCCGGTGGCCAGCTCTGGGTCGAGGCCTTGCCGCCGACCCCGGCGGACGAGGGGCGCCCGGTGCGCGCCGGCGATGGCGTCTCGCCGATCCTGATCACCACGAACGACCTCGCCGCCGCCTGGGCGATCAACGATCGCGGCGACTATCTGCTGCCGACCGTACCGCCGGACGCGCGCCAGCGCGAAATGGCCTATCGCGTCGGCGTCAATATCGTCATGTACGCCTATACCGGCAACTACAAGGCCGATCAGGTGCACGTGCCGGCCCTGCTCGAACGCATCGGCCAGTGACGGCGCAACAGGAGGTGGACGCGTGAGTGCCTGGTCGGTGACATTCGAGCCGTTGCTGCCGTGGAGCGCCCTGGCGATCCTGGCGACGATCGGCCTCGCCCTCGCCGGCTATGGCCTGTGGCTCGGCCTGCGCGGCGCGCCGCTGCGGCTGTTGGCCGTGGTCGCGGTCGCCGCCGCGCTCGCCAACCCGATCGTCACCCGCGAAAACCGCGAACCGCTGACCAGCGTCGCCGCCTTGGTGGTCGACCGCTCGCAAAGCCAGACCCTCGGCGACCGCGTCCGGGAAACCGACGCCGCCCGCGAGGCGCTCATCCGCGAGATCGCCCAGCTGAACGGCATCGAATTGCGCGAGGTGACCGTCAGCGCCAATGCCGAGACCAGCACCAGCGACGGCACCCGCCTGTTCGATGCCCTGGCCCGCGCCCTCGGCGATGTGCCGCCGGACCGGGTCGCCGGCGCCATTCTCGTCACCGACGGCCAGGTCCACGATGTCCCCCGCGACGTTGCCGCCCTTGGCCTGTCGGCGCCGGTGCATGCGCTGGTCACCGGTCAGTCGAGCGAATACGACCGGCGGATCGTCGTCGATGCCGTTCCACGCTTCGGCCTCGTCAATTCCGAACAGGTCCTGAGTTTCCGGGTGCTGGATCAGGGCGCGCTGCCGGCGAACAGCATCCGCCGCACTCGCGTCGTCGTCCGCCGCGACGGCGAGCAGATCGCCACCCTCGTCGTTCCCACCGGCGAAAAGGCCTCGGTCTCGATCAGGATCGCCCATGGCGGCGACAACATCGTCGAACTCGAGGCCGAGCCGATCGACGGCGAACTGACCGCCCTCAACAACCGCGCCGTCGCCTCGATCGAGGGCATCCGCGAAAACCTGCGCGTGCTGCTGATCTCCGGCGAGCCGAACCCGGGCGAGCGGACCTGGCGCAACCTGCTGAAATCCGACGCCTCGGTCGATCTGGTGCATTTCACCATCCTGCGGCCGCCGGAAAAGATGGACTCCACCCCGATCAACGAACTGTCGCTGATCGCCTTTCCGGTGCGCGAGCTGTTCCAGGAGAAGATCGGCGAATTCGACCTGATCATCTTCGACCGCTACCAGCGCCGCTCGATCCTGCCCTCGGTCTATTTCGACAACATCGCCCGTTACGTCCGCGATGGCGGCGCCGTGCTGATCGCCTCCGGCCCCGACCTCGCCGCCAATGGCAGCATCGCCCGCACCCCGCTCGCCTCGGTGTTGCCGGCCGAGCCGACCGGCAAGGTGATCGAGGAACCGTTCTTCCCCCGCGTCTCCGCCCTCGGCAACCGCCACCCGGTCACCCGCGACCTGCCCGGCGCCGGCTTCGATCCGCCGCGCTGGAGCCGCTTCTTCCGCATGGCCGAGGTCACGCCCAGCGGCGGCTCGGTGGTGATGAACGGCGCCGGCGGCCGGCCGCTCCTCATCCTCGCCCGCGAGGGCAAGGGCCGCGTCGGCCTGATGACCAGCGACCATGTCTGGCTGTGGGCGCGCGGCTATGACGGCGGCGGCCCGCATCTGAGCGTGCTGCGGCGGCTGTCGCACTGGCTGATGCAGGAGCCGGAACTGGAGGAGGAAGCCCTGCGCCTGTCGCTGCGCGGCCGCGAACTCGGCATCGAGCGTCAGACCCTCGGCGACAAGGTCGAGCCGGTCGATCTGACCTCGCCCTCCGGCCAGCGACGCACGCTGACGCTTGCCGACGCCGGCGCCGGCCTGTGGCGGGCCGACGTCGCCGCCGCCGAACTCGGACTCTGGCGTGCCACCGACGGCACCCGGACCGCCCTGATCAATGTCGGCCCGGTCAATCCGCGCGAATGGCAGGACGTGCTTTCAACCACCGAGCCGACCCGTTCCATCGCGCGGGCAAGCGGCGGCACCGTCCACCGCATCGCCGATGCCGGGTCGGTGGCGTTGCCGAGGGTCATCGCCACCCGCGCCGGCAACGCCCTCGGCGGTTCCGACTGGGTCGGCCTCAGGCTGTCCGACGCCACCGTGCTGAAAGGCGTCGACCGCCTGCCGCTGTTTGCCGGCCTTCTCGGCCTCGCCCTGTTGGTGCTGGCGATTTCCGCCATGTGGTGGCGCGAGGGACGCTGACGACGCCGCCGGAGACGCCCCGCCGGCCATGTCGTCCGCGCCGCTGGCGCCCGCCCGCTTACCGCCCGCCCGGATTACCGCCCGCCCCTATTACCGCCCGCCATGCTTCAGCTGGTCGAGCAGCGTGTCGAACACCTCGTCCCAGGCGGCGACCGGCGGCTGACCCGGCGCATCCTCGGGCTTCGGCTTGCTGACGACCTCGCCGTTCGGATCGTCGAGATCGAGCCCGGCGCCGTCATCAGCGACTTCGTCGTCCTCGGCCTCGTCGGCGACGTCGTCCAGCGCCGCCGCGTCGACCTCGGCCTTGGCTTCGTCCATGTCCGCCGTGTCGGCATCGTCGCCGCCGGGAACCGGCCCGAACGGATCGGCCTCGTCGGCCGGCGTCAGATCCGACGGATCGGCGGCGTAGAGATCGGCCGCCGGGTCGGTCTCGACATCGTCGCCGATTGCCGCCGCCGGCTCCGCCACCGCGCCGCTGCCGCCGACCGTCTCGGTCGCATCGACACCGACCTCGGCCTCGTCGGCCGTATCGCCGGCGCCGTCGACCGCGCCGGCGTCATGCCCGGCCGCCGCGTCGGCCTCGGCCGCGTCCGCCAGCCGCGCCGGCGCGCGATCGTCCCGCCCGCCATGCATCTCGTCGTCGCCGGCGGCGGCGCTGATCACCTCGACCGCCGCGTCGACCGTGCCCGGCGCCCCGGCGCGCAGCCGGCTGCGCAGCCACCAGCCGATCTGCTTGCGCTCCTCGTCATTGAGATTGCGACCATTGCGACGCACCAGATGATAGACCTGCTTCTGGAACGCCTTCGCCAGGCTCTCCGGCGTGTCGTTGTCGCCGAAGCGGTGCTGCGTCATGGTGATGCCGCGCACCACAAAGGCGATGGCATTGCCCGAAACCCGGTGCCCCTGCGCCGCCAACTGCGTCGCGACCGCCTTGACCACCCGGTTGAGGCTGAACCCGTGCAGCCGGATCTCCTGGCACAGCATCATGAACAGCGCTGCATAGGTCTCCGGCGTCAGATAGGGCACCCCGGTGACTTCGCTGATCTGCGCGGCGAACTTGGCGATGCCCTCCGGCAGCACCGACGCGGCAATCGCCGGCTCGTCGGTATTGACCGTCTCGGCGGGGCGCGGCGTGTCCGACGGCTCGAGTTCATGCCGGGACATGTCGTAGAGATAGCCCGGCTGCCGCCCGCCGACCGTGTAGCCGGCCGGCAACCGCTCATCCAGCAGCGCCCGGAACGAGCCGAACCCGGCCCAGCGGGTCTCGTCGATCAGGTCCTTGCCGATCGCCTCGCGCGCATCATTGGCAAGCTGCGACAGCACCACCGGCTTTTCCGAATTGACCACCGCGCGCACCACACCGTCGATCACCGCCTCCGCCAGCCGGACGTTGAGTTCCGGATCGCGCGGCGCGGCGGCCTCCGTCGTCGCTGCGGCCGGCGGCGCGACCGGCGCCGCCACGCGGGCAGGAGGGCCGTTGCCAATGCCGTTCGAGGTCGCCGCCGCACCGGCCGACGCCTGCGGCTGCCGGATCGCCCGCGGCCGCCGCCGCTCGGCTTCCGCCTCGGTGGCGCCCAACAGGTCGATGATCGACGCGTCGGTGATCTGCCCGTCGCACAGCGACCGGTAGGCCGCCGCCGTCACCGCGTTGGAATAGATCACGCTACGCCGGTCGAACGCCCGCAGCCGCGTCAGCACCGGGGTGAAGTCCGCGTCCGACGACAGGATGATGAACTCATCGAACCGCGTCGGATGCGCCAGCGCGTCGATGATATCCATCACCATGTAGATATCGGCGGAATTCTTGCCGTGCCCGGTCAGCGGCGGGCAATCGATGATCTGAAAGCCGGTGCGGGTGAAGGCGGCGCGATAGTCGCCGAGCAGCTTCGGATTGGCATAGCAGCGCCGCATCAGGATGCGCCGTCCGCGCGTCTCGCCGTCCTCCTGCTCGACCAGTTCGCCGGACTCGATGGCGTTGATCCACGACAGCGGCTTGGAGACGAAGGCGCGGGCGGCATCCCGGTCGGCATCCCGGATCGACAGCGCGATATTGTCGAAATCAACAAACAGAACCGACTTCAGTTTCTCAGCCATGGAAAGCTCCAGGGCGGGATCGCATGAGGCACGGGCGCGGTCGGCGTCCCGGCTGAAAACGTCACCGCCAAGCGGTTTCAACAACAGGCGCGGGCTCAAGCGCACGATACCGGGCGGCGGGCGATTCGGCTCAAAACGGCCCGCGCCAACCGCGAGCCTTCATCCAGGAGCCATCGCCGGGACTGACCGGCATGCATTGCAATTGGCTCGCGCCAAGCGAAATTTGAATATTCAACGGATCGCCCGAGGGCGGGGCGAAAACGACAAAACCAGATTGTCGCCACTCGAACCACACCATAGCAGCCCCGCCAAAGCAAGCACGGGAATTTCACAGGGCGACTCTCACGCCCACGCCAGCCATCGCCCCCGGCTTCCTTCAACCCCACGCCCACCCTTACCCGGCATGATCCCGCAGCGCCCGGCGCAGGGTCTTGCCGGTCGGCGTGCGCGGCAGATGGTCGAGCACCACGTAGCGACGCGGGCGCTTGTAGTCGGCGAGCCGCCCGGCGGCGAATGTCGCCAGCGCGTCGAGATCGAGGGCCGCCCCCTCGCGACCGACGACGAATGCGGTGATCAGCGACACATCGCGCTCGCGGGTTTCCACCGCCGCCACCTCGGCGATGTCGGGATGCGCCGACAGCGCCGCCTCGACTTCCTCCGGCGCCACCCGGTAGCCGAAGGCATTCATCTGGTCGTCGTCGCGGCCCTCATACCAGAGATAGCCGTCGGCATCGGCGCGGGCCAGATCGCCGGTCAGGAACCACGGCCCCCGCTGCACCCGCGCGGTCTCCTCCGGCAGGTTCCAGTAGCCAAGCATCAGTCCCGGATCGTCGCGGTGTACCGCCAGCGGCCCGGTGACGCCGACCGGCGCCGGCGCCTCGCCGCCATCGGGCATCAGCACCGCCACCCGTCGCCCGGCCTGCGGCTTTCCTGGCGACCCCGGCCGCGTCGGCACATCCGGCCCCGACGACACATAGGTCGACACTTCCGACATCCCCAGCGCCTCGTAGAGCGGCCGGCCGGTGCGGGCGATCCATTCGGCGTGCAGCTCGGCCCGCAGCGCCTCGCCGGCGGTCAATCCGTGCCGCAGGTTCGGCATGCGCGCCGGGCTCATCGCGCCATATTTCAGCATCCGCCGGTAAAGGCTCGGCACCGCCGCGAACAGCGTCGCCTCCGCCCCCTCGATCAGCCCCGGCCAGATCTCCGGCTCGCGCCCGCCCACATGCACGATCGACGTCGCCCCCGCCACCCACGGGTCCATCAGCCCGACGCCCATCGTGTAGGTCCAGTTGAAGGCACCGGCGTGCAGCAGCCGGTCGCCCGGTCCGATGCCCAGCCAGCCGCGCGCCATCGGTGCCCGCCCGAGGATCACCCGCTGCGCATGCAGCACGCCCTTCGGCCGGCCGCTGGTGCCGGAGGTGTAGACCAGTTGCGCCGGGTCCTCGCTCTCGGTCGCGGCAAAGTCGATCGCCTTCGCCCGCTTCAGCGCCGCGATCTCGCCCGCATCGAACCGCCGTGCCCGGCCGGAAACATTCGCCGCCGCGCCGGATCCATCGTCGAGAACCAGCCGGGCGCCGCTGTCGGCGAGGACATACTCCACCTCCGCCGTCGTCAGCTGCGTCGATGTCGGCACCGCCACCAGCCCGGCGGCAATGACGCCGAAGAACAGGATCGGGAAATCCGACGTATTGCCGATCCGCAGCACCACCCGCTCGCCCGCGCCGAGCCCGGTCTCGCGCAGGCCGCCGGCCACCGCCCGCACCGCCGCGTCGATGTCGCCATAGCGCCAGCGCTCGATCACATGCCCGGCCGCGCTGTCGGTGACCAGCAGTGCCTCCGCCTCCGGCGCGACGGCGGCATGGGCGAGGGCATGACGGGCGAGGTTGAACGATTTCGGCGGGATCTGGCGCATCGGCTGGTTTTGCCCGCCCCGCCCCCGGCTTGTCCAGTGCCCTCAATGCGACGTCGCGATGCAGGAAGCCGGGGATAGCCGCCGGCGGAGCCTTGACCCGGGCCGGTCGATCGGGCACCGGTTCGGTCAAATCGCGCGCGTTTCCGCGCCAGCCGAGTTCAGGAGATCCCGATGAACCAGACCACTTCGATCGATGCCGTCGCTCCGGACCAGCTTAAGGCCTTCGTCGAGCGTATCGAGCGCCTTGAAGAGGAAAAGAAGGCCATCGCCGACGACATCAAGGACGTCTACGGCGAAGCCAAGGCCAATGGCTTCGATGTCAAGGTGTTGCGCAAGGTCGTCAGCCTGCGCAAGCAGGACAAGGCCGAACGCGAGGAAATGGAAGCGATCCTGGAACTCTACCTCGACGCCCTCGGCATGAACCTGCCCGGCGCCGGCGGTTGATTCCGCAAGGGGGAAGGGGGGGGGGGCACACGCTCCCGACCGACGCTCCGCGCCATGAACCGGCACTGCCGCCGGTTCACTCCACCTTGACGACGGGCAACCGGCCGATCGCTTGCCCGGAGAAGCTGTCCGTGCGCAAGCCGCCGTTGATCTCGCGGCCGAAGCCATAGGCGATCGCCGCCTTCGGCTTGCCGATCAGCTGCGGCAGGCCTTCCTGATCCGGGTGATTGAGGCGGGCAAAGCTCTTCTGCCGCATCGTCGCATTGCCGTCGAGCAACCGCGCCGGCGGGATCGCCGCAACCCGGTTGATCAGCCGATACAGCGCATCGCCGCCGCGCGCCACGGTCGCCGGGCGACCTTCGCGTCCCGGCGTGCCGCTCTTCGCCGGTGCCGGCGGCGGCGAAAGTGTCGTCGCCCCCGAGCCGAGCGAGGCGACCTGTTGCGGCCGGCCGGCGGGAACCGGAACCGCCGACGGCAGCGGCGCCAGCGGCGGCGGCAAGGCCGTCTGTGCCGGGGCAGGCTCGTCAGGCGCCGCCGGACGGGCATTCGGGATCGGCAGGCCCGGCGCGGCATAGCCAAGCGCCGACGACGGCTCGACCGGACCACCCGGATCGCCGGCGGCGGAATTCACCGCCGCGACCGCCTGCAGCGGCGGCGGCAAGCCCGGACGCGGGCGCGGCATCGGCATGCCGGTCGCGACCTGATAGGCCGGCTGCGCCGGCATCGCCATCGGCTCGGGAGCCTGGGCCGGCGGCGCGACCGGCTGCGGTCCGACCATCCAGCCAACCGGTTGACCGGCATCGGCGCCATTGGCGCCAGCCGTCGGCCGCGTCGCCGCATCGGCCGGACGGGCCTGCGGCAAGGCCAGGATCGCGCCCGGCGCCGGCTGCATCGTCACCTGTGCCGGCACGGTCGGACGCGCGGTCGGGATCGGCAGCGGTTCGGCCGGCGCCGGCAGGCTGGCGACCTGCTGACGCGGCGGCTGCGGCGCCAGGCCCGGCGGGGTATCGTCGTCGATCGGCTGGGCGCTGGCGCGCGGCTGCGGCTGCGGCTGCATCCGCGCCGCCACCTGCGCCGGCGGCTTGGCCTCGTCGGATTTCTTGCCCCAGCCGAACAGGCCGGCCAGCAGGCCGCCATCGCCGCCGGCCGTATCGTCGCCGCGCCGGTTGCCGCTCGGCGCATCGTCATCGTCGTCGCCGCTGCTCGGCACCGCATTGCGGCCCTTGTAGCGTTCGACCTCGGCCAGCGCTTCCTGGTAGCGCGACAGCGGCGGGCCATCGGCGGGCAGATGCACGGTCTTGCCATTGGGGAAGACGCGGGCCAGCTGGTCGCGGGTCATCCGCGGCCAATGCCGCACGCTGCCGACATCCATGTGCACGAACGGACTGCCGGACGTCGGATAGAAGCCGACGCCGCCGAACTGCTTGCGCAGGCCCGTCTCGCGCAGCTTGGCCAGCGGCACGCCCGGAATGAAGAAATCCATCGCCTTGCCCAGCATGTGCTGCGACAGCTTGGCGACGCCGCGCGAGCGCGACCGCAGCATGTTGTTGGTCACCGGCGAGCGATAGCCCGAGACGATATGGATCGGCTCGCTCGCCCCGACTTCGGCATAGACCTCGTAGATCAGATCGAACAGTTCCGGCGCCATCCGGGTTGGTTCGTCGCGGCGCCAGTCGCGCAGCATGTGGCTGAGCTGTTTCAGCCCGGCGGCGTCGAACTGGCCGTTGCGCTTGAACACCACCGTGGCGGATTCACCCGTGTGGGTATTGAACAGCTTCAGCGACCGCGTCTGCGCCGCCGCCGGCAGGCTGGCGCCCGCGACGACCAGAAAGGCGGCAACCGCGAGCATCGCCGGCGATGCCGACGCGGGAGCGCGCGTAAGGAGGGTGCGAGAAAAACGAGCCAAAGCCAAGAACACCAATCCGACCAGGCGCGCCGCTTGAGCCCTTCGGCCCACCGTCGCGCGTGAGGATCCCGACCGGGAACCAACCACTCGCAGACTAGAGTGATATGGTTAAAGCCCTTTTACCATGATTTGCCCCCGGCGAGCAGCTGTCGACGCGCCGATTTTCGTCATGGAACGATCGATCAGGCCGCACCCAAGCGTCCGACTGCGGTGAAATCATGGTCGCGGATGGTCGATGGCCGGCGATAACCGTTAGCCGTGCATCGGCGTTAATGCCGGGTAAATCGCCGGCTCATGCCGCGGGTATTGAAAATGGTCGATGATATTGCTGACGCGGATTTCCCGTGCCGCTGATGCGGATGAGACATTCGCGCGTCCTCGGGGGCCGGGCGCGGCAGCGCCTTCGGCCTCTGGCATCAGAGCCCCAGCGCCGCCTTCAGCCGGGCATTGTGGCCATAGATGTCCTGGCGGGTGACGAGATTGCCGCCCTCGTCGAAGAACCGGGTGAAATAGGTGATGTGCACCGGGATCGGCGACGCCAGCCGGATGTAGCGCTCGCCGCCATTGCCGACCATCTTGCGCAGTCCCTCGCCGGAGACGTTCGGCTCCTCCGCCAGCAGCGCATTGGCGAACTCGAACGGCTCGTGCACCCGCACGCACCCGTGCGACATCGCCCGAAAGTCCTGGGCGAACAGCCCGCGCGACGAGGTGTCGTGGATATAGACCGAGTGAGTGTTCGGGAACATGAACTTGATGTTGCCGAGCGCATTCGACGGACCCGGCTTTTGCCGGATGCTCACCGCGTTCGGCGAGGTCGAGGCCCAGTCGACCGAGCGCGGATCGACCTGCCGGTTTCCGACATAGACTTCCCACGCCCCGCTGGCGACAGACCCGCCGCCGGTCGAAACGATCTTCGACATCATCTCCTTCTTGACGATGTTCGGCGGCACGTTCCAGTAGGGATTGACGACGATATGGTCCATGTTCTGCGAGAAGATCGGCGTCTGCCGTTCCGGCGCCACCTTGCCGACGATGGTCTTGGCCCGGTGGGCGATCTGGCCGTCGCGCCGGATCACCAGCGAGAAATCCGCGACATTGACGAACACATGCTGCCGGCCGAGCTCGCGCGGCAGCCAGCGCCAGCGCTCCATGTTGGCGACGAGATCGCCGATCAGCGCCCGGTCCGCCCCGACCGAGGCCGTCGTCGCCGGGTCGAGCCCGGCATTCAGCCGCTCGATCGTCTGTGGCCCCAGCGTCCCCGTCGGGTTGAGGCCGTTGTCGCGCTGAAACGCCTTCAGCGCCTGGGCGACATCGGCGTCGAACACCTCGGCATCACTGACGGTACCGCTGTCCACCAGCCCCAGCCGGCTGCGCAAGAGCGCCACGCGCGTGTCCCGCGCCCCAACCTTCAACGCCGGTCCCGGCGGAATCGCCACCGGCGCGTCGGCGCGCGGCTTTTCCGCCATGTCGACGGCGCCGTCGAGCGCCTCGGCCAGCCTGCGCTTCAGCGCCAGGAACCCCGGATGCGGCGGGTTGAAACCATCGATCACCGTGGCGATGTCGCCACCGGTCGCCAGCCGCGTCAGCACCTCGGCCGGCGCCAGCGGCCGGCGTTCCACCGTGATGCTGGCCGAAATGCGCTGCGGGTCGATCCGCCCCTGCGACGCGTCACGGGCATAGCGCATCAGCGTGCCGACGAGCTCCAGCTCCGTCCGCGCCAGCGTGTCGCCGTCGGTCGCGTCCTGCGGCAGCGCCAGCACATAGGTGCGCGGTTCCAGGCCGTCATAGGCGGCCTTCATCATCCGCTCGGCGCCGCGACGCGCCGACGCCGTCAGGCCGTTGTCGTCAACGAACAGCGCCGCCCAGTTCCGCTCGCGATAGAACCCGGCAAGCGCGCCGCGCTCGGTCTCGCTCAGCCGGGCAATCGCCCCGCGCGGCGTCGCCAGCGCCAGTTCCAGCGCCCGGCCAAGCCCGGCGAGATCGACGCGCGCCACCGCCGCCGCCGGCGGCGCATCCGGCAAGGACGGTGCGACGCCAGCCGCCACATCAGGCATTGCCGGCTGCGCCGACGCTACCCCGATCGCGACATCGGGCGCCTTGGGCGCAATGCCGGCCGCCTGATCCGCTCCGACGTTTGGCGCCGCAGGCGCGGTCGCAACGCCGGTTTCCGGCTGGCTTTCCGTCGATCCGACCGCCGGCGTGCCCTCGATCGGGTTCGAGATCGGCGGCAGCTCACCCAGGACCGGCAGCAGCTCGACGGCCTCCGGCGCGGTTTCGATTGCGACTTCAAGAGGTGGAAGCGGCGGGATCTCGGCTGTCGGAAGCACTGCGATCGGCGCCGGCTCGGCCCGCTCGCCCACCGTCGTCGGCGTGTCCAACGCCGCCGCCGGCGCCAGTTCGGCCGGCGCCGACACCATGGGCGCAGCCGGCGATGTCGAACCGGCAACGGCCTCCTCGGCCCGTGCCGCGCCGGCCAGCATCAGGGCCAGCACCAGCGTGCTCGCCTGCATCGACACTCGCAACGACATCTGTCCAATTCGCATCTCGGCACCCATGGCGATCGTCAAAGGCGACAGCAAACCCGCGCGAGAAACAGCGGGTCGCGAAAACGCACCAGGCGATCAAGTCAAGCAGGCCGTCACTACGACCGCAAAACTTGGTCGCACGCAAGGGAAGCGGGGTTCAAAAAATCGTCACTCGGCGGCTTCGATCGCCGCCGTGTCTTCCAGGCCATAGTCCTTCAGCTTGCGATAAAGCGTTGACCGGCCAATCCCCAGGCGTCGCGCCACTTCCGACATCCGCCCGCCGTAATGGTCGATCGCCAGCTTGATCATCTCCGCCTCGATCGACACCAGCTCGCGCACGTGTCCCTTGTCGTCGAGCGAGCGCATGAAGCCGAACGGCGCCGGATCCGATGCCGAGAAACCAGACGGTCCCGGCGAATAGCCGGTGCGCCCGCCCGCCACGGCGTTGGTCGACGCGGCCGCCCGTCCATCGCCCGACTGGCGCGGATTGAGCACCGCGATCATCGGCTCGTTGTTGCCGATGAGCGGCGGCAGCATGCCGACCTGCGCCTGGATCTGCGGGAACTCGTCGGCGCCGAGATAGGCCTCGTCCGCCAGCACCACGGCGCGGAACACCGCGTTTTCCAGCTGGCGGATATTGCCGGGCCAGTCATAGGCCATCAACAGCGCCATCGCTTCCGGCGTGATGCCGACGACGTTGCGCTTCTTTTCTTCCGCCGCGAACCGCACGATGAAGTGCCGCACCAGCTCGGGAATGTCGTCCTTGCGGTCGCGCAGCGTCGGAATGCCGATCGGGAAGACGTTGAGGCGGTAATAGAGGTCCTCGCGGAAGCGTCCTTCCTTGACCATGTCGATCAGCGACCGGTTCGTCGCCGAGATCAGCCGGAAGTCGACCCGCGCCGGCTTGCGCGCCCCCACCGGATCGATCTCGCCCTCCTGCAGCGCCCGCAACAGCTTGGCCTGCACCGCCAGCGGCAGTTCGCCGACCTCGTCGAGAAACAGCGTGCCGCCATGGGCTTCCTGGAACTTGCCGACATGCTTGTCGACCGCGCCGGTAAAGGCGCCCTTCTCGTGGCCGAACAGGATCGACTCCACCAGATTGTCCGGGATCGCCCCGCAGTTCACCGTCACGAACGGCCGCGACCGCCGATCCGACGCCCCCTGGATCGCCCGCGCGATCAGCTCCTTGCCGACGCCGCTCTCGCCCTCGATCAGGATCGGGATGTTGGAGCCGGCGGCGCGCTCGCCGAGCCGGATCACCCGATCCATCGCATGGCTCTTGGTGACGATATCGCGAAACGTCAGCGTCCCTTCCGCCGAGCGGCGGATGCGGGTGATCTCGCCTTCGAGCGAGGCGACCTTCAGCGCGTTGGCGATGGAAACCTGCAGCCGCTCCGGCGACACCGGCTTGACGACGAAGTCGAACGCCCCGGCGCGCATGGCATTGACGGCGACATCGACGCCGCCATTGGCCGTCTGCACGATCACCGGCACATTGACCTGCGCGTCGCGCAGCCGCGACAGCACGCCCATGCCGTCGAGATCCGGCATCACCAGATCGAGGATCACCAGCGCGAAATCCGCGCCCTCCGCCGACGTCAGGATCCGCACCGCCTCCGCGCCGTTGTCGATCACCCGCGACGGGTAGCCGAGCCGCGTGACGCACGCTTCAAGAAGCCTGCGCTGCACGGGATCATCGTCGACAACGAGAAGACGCGGCAACATGCGCAAACTCCGGGGCAAGGGGCGAACCGGTTTCAAACCCGGGAATCGCGTGTTTCATTTCGGGTCATCATTGGCGCCCGCGGGTTAACGAGGCCTTAAGACTGGGTTCCGATCCGTTACCCATGTGAAATCCGGGACCAACCCGCAGGGAGGTTGAACTTCCCCGCCAAAACCCGATATTCACATGCAATCGTTCGTCCGGCTGCGTCGCTGCCGGCCTTGTTTTGCAATCGAGGCATTCGACCATGCGTTTCGCGCCGCTCCACAGCCCCACCCCCGCTTCCGCCGCCAAGGCGGCTCCGGATCTGGGCGCCTTGCCCGAATGGAACCTGGCCGATCTCTATTCCGCCATGGACGCGCCCGAGGTTGGGGCCGATCTCGACCATTCGATCGCCTGGGCCCAGGCCTTCGCCGACAAGGCCAAGGGCAAGCTCGCCGGGCTTGACGGCCGCGCGCTTGGCGCGCTGGTACGCGAATACGAGGAATTGCAGGATCTGCTCGGCCGGTTGATGTCCTTCGCCGGGCTGGTCTATTCCGGCGACACCACCGATCCGCAGCGCGCCAAGTTCTATGGCGACGTCCAGGAAAAGATCACCACCGCCTCCTCCAGCCTGTTGTTCTTCGAGCTCGAACTCAACCGCCTCGACGAGGCCGCGCTCGAGGCCGCCATGGCCGACGAGGTGCTCGGCCACTATCGCCCGTGGATCCTCGACATCCGCAAGGAAAAGCCGTTCCAGCTCGCCGACGACGTCGAGCGGCTGTTCCACGAGAAGTCGGTGACCGGCCGCTCCGCCTGGAACCGGCTGTTCGACGACACCATCGCCTCCTTGCGCTTCAAGGTGCGCGGCGAGGAACTGGCGATCGAGCCGACGCTGAACCTGTTGCAGGACACCGACGAAACCAGGCGCCGCGACGCCGCCAATGCCGTCGGCGAGACGCTGAAGGCCAACATGCGCACCTTCGCGCTGATCACCAACGTCCTCGCCAAGGACAAGGAGATTAGCGACCGCTGGCGCGGCTTCGTCGACGTCGCCGACAGCCGCCACCTGTCGAACCGGGTCGAGCGCGAGGTCGTCGATGCCCTCGTCGCCGCCGCCCGCGAGGCCTTCCCCCGCCTGTCCCATCGCTACTACAAGCTCAAGGCCAAGTGGTTCGGCAAGGACAAGCTGATGCACTGGGACCGCAACGCCCCCTTGCCCAGGGCCGAGAGCCGGGTGATCCCGTGGGACGAGGCGCGCGACACCGTGCTGTCGGCCTATGGCGACTTTTCCGGCGACATGGCCTCGATCGCCAGGGGCTTTTTCGACAACAACTGGATCGACGCCCCGGTCCGCCCCGGCAAGGCGCCGGGCGCCTTCGCCCATCCGACCGTTCCGTCGTCGCACCCCTATGTGCTGCTCAACTACCAGGGCAAGACCCGCGACGTGATGACGCTTGCCCACGAGCTCGGCCATGGCGTGCATCAGGTGCTCGCCGCCCCGAACGGCGCCCTGATGGCACCGACGCCGCTGACGCTGGCCGAAACCGCCTCGGTCTTCGGCGAGATGTTGACCTTCAAGAAGCTTCTGGCCCGCGCCGCCACCCCGGCGGAACGCAAGTCGATGCTGGCCTCGAAGGTCGAGGACATGATCAACACCGTCGTCCGCCAGATCGCCTTCTACACCTTTGAGCGCAAGGTCCACACCGCCCGCAAGGAAGGCGAACTGACCGCCGATCAGTTCTGCCAGTTCTGGATGGACGTGCAGGGCGAAAGCCTGGGGCCGTCGATCGAGCTCGGCGAGGGCTACGAGACTTATTGGGCCTATATCCCCCACTTCGTCCATTCGCCGTTCTATGTCTATGCCTATGCCTTCGGCGACTGCCTGGTGAACTCGCTCTACGCCGTCTATGAAAAGGCCGAATCCGGCTTCCAGGACAAGTACTTCAACCTGCTCAAGGCCGGCGGCACCCGCCACCATTCCGAGCTCCTCGCCCCCTTCGGCCTCGACGCCGGCGACCCCGGCTTCTGGTCCCTCGGCCTCGGCGTCGTCGAGGGCATGATCGCCGAACTCGAGGCAATGGAAGCGGCCTGAGGCGCCGACCCCTTGGCTCCCGCCAGCCGCCCCCGCCCGCCGAACGGCCCTCGCCTGATCACCCCAGGAATGCCGCCATCGCGGGCGAGCGGGCGGGGCGCAGCACCTCGTCCGGGGCGCCCTGGTCGGCGATGCGGCCGTCGGCGACGAACAGCACCTGGTCGGCGATGGCGCGGATGTCCTCGGGCGTATGGATCGTCATCAGCACGGTGAGGCCGCGCTGCCGCGCCAGACGCTCGACCAGCCGGATCATCCCCTTGCGCAGCCCCGGGTCCAGCGCCCCGAACGGCTCGTCGAGCAGCAACAGCGGCCGCGCCATCACCAGTGCCCGCGCCAGCGCCACCCGCTGGCGCTGACCGCCCGACAGCTCCGCCGGCCGGCGCTCCGCCTCCGCCCCGAGTTCGACCGCCGTGAGCGCCGCGTCCACCTCGGCCCATTCCGCCGGGCCGAGGCGCAGACCCGGCCGCAGGCCGAGGCCGACATTGGCCCGCGCCGACAGATGCGCGAACAGGTTGTTGTCCTGAAACAGGATCGCCACCGGCCGGTCCCCCGGCGCAAGCCCTGTCAGGTCGCGCCCATTGAGGCTCACCCGCCCGGCGGTGACCGGCTCGAACCCGGCGATGGCATGCAGCAGCGTCGTCTTGCCGCCACCCGACGGCCCGACCACGGCGGCAACCGCCCCGGTCGCGATCGTCGCGCTGTAGTCGCCGGTGAAATCCGGATAGGTCACGGTGAGTTGGTCGAGCGCCAGCGTCATGTCGAGCCGTTCCTCGCCTCGCCCGGCGCCCGCGCCAGCCGCTCGGCGGCGAGCCCCAGCCCGGCGGCGAGCCCCACCATCACCAGCGCGATCGCCGCCGCCTCGTTCATCCGATAGGCCCCCATCCGGTCGGCCAGCACATAGGGCAGCGTCACCAGATCGCCGCCGCCGAACAGGGCGATGACGCCGAAATCCCCCAGCGACAGCGCCGCCGCCATGCCCGCCGCCGCCAGCACCGGCCCCCGCAACAGCGGCGCGTCGACGAGGCGCAGCCGGTCGAGCCCGGCGATCCGCAGCGACGCCGCCAGCCGGCCGTGACGGGCGGCGCCGAGGGCAACCGCCGGCGCGATCAGCCGATAGGCAAACGGCAAGGCCATCAACGCGTTGACCAGCGGCACCAGCATCAGCCCGATCGTCTCCGGATCGGCGAAGCGCCGCAGCACCACATAAAGCCCGGCGACGAATGCATAGGGCGGCAGTCCGAGAATGGCGAGCGAGGCAAGATCCATCGCCCGCCCGCGCCGGGGTGCCGGCCGGCCATCCGTGGTGCGATAGGCGCTCGCCGCCATCAGCACCGCCAGCACGACGCAAACGAGCGCCGCCAGCGCCGCCAGCGCCAGGCTGGTCGCCAGCGCCCGCCCGATCTCGGCATCGGCCAGCACCGGCAGATGCGCCACCCCGCCGATCACCCCCAGCACCGGCGGCGCCATCGCCGCCACCGCCAGCGTGATGACGCCGGCATCGACGAGCTTCAATGCCCGGTTGTCGCCGTCCGGCCGCGGATGCGGCCGTTCCGCCCCGGTCGCCTCCGGCAGCGACACCCCGGCGAGCCCGAGCGCGCCGACGAACCCGAGGCCGAGCACGATCTGCAGCCCTGCCAGCATCGCGGCGCGGGCGAAGTCGACGTCGATGCGCAGCGCCTCGTAGATCGCCACCTCCAGCGTCGCGTTCGCCGGCCCGCCGCCGAGCGACAGCACCACGGCGAAGCTGGTGAAGCACAGCAGGAACACGAACGCCGCCAGCGCCGGCGCCTCGCGCCGGATCACCGGCCCGTCGCAATGCCGCAACGTATCGAGCACGCCGAACCGCAGCGCCGTCGCCAGTCGCAGCTGCTCGTCCGGCACCCGCCCCAGCGCCCCGAGCATCACCCGCGCCACGAATGGTGCGTTCATCGCCACATGCGCCAGAAGGATGCCGGAAAGCCCGTAGATCGGCGGCAAGGGCGGCAGCCCCAGCGCCGCCAGTGCCGCCTGCACCGGCCCGGCCCGGCCATAGACCGCGATCAGCCCGAACACCACCACGATCGTCGGCGCCACCGTCGCCGTGCCGATCAGCGCCACCAGCAACGACCGGCCGGGAAACCGCGCCCGCCGCTCCAGCGCCAGCGCCAGCGCCGTGCCGAGCAAGAGCGACGCCAGCGTCGACAGCGCCGCCTGCCGCGTCGCGCTTGCGACGATCGCGACCAGATACGGCGCGCGGCCGGCGAGATCGCTGAAATCGCCGCCGGCCGCGACGAGGCCGCCGAGCGCCACGACAACGAGCGCGGCGATCGTCGCCGCCGCGATCGTGCCGGGATGCGGCATCCCCCGCCTCATGCGCTCCGCCTCGCTGGCCACGTCCCGCGCGCCCGTTTCACTTGCCCCGTCTCATTTGCCAAGCTTCACTTGCCAGGCTTCACTTGCCAAGCTTCACTTGCTCGTGGCGGCCAGCCAGCCGTCGATGAAGGCGCGGCGATTGGCGTTGACCTCGGCCGGG
This sequence comes from Hyphomicrobiaceae bacterium, assembly GCA_016793065.1. Taxonomy (GTDB): domain Bacteria; phylum Pseudomonadota; class Alphaproteobacteria; order Rhizobiales; family Ancalomicrobiaceae; genus JAEULV01. The sequence continues at coordinate 25,245 of JAEULV010000048.1, read as the reverse complement.
CTGAACAGCAGCGTCGTCGCCGGCTTCACCAGCGTTTCGAACGACTTCGGCAGGCCGTCCTTCGGCAGCCGCACCGGCACCATCCAGTTGCCCTCCGGCATCGCCGACTGGAACCCGTCCGACAGCACGAAGCCGAGGAACTGCTTGGCCAGGGCCGGCTGCTTCGAGGTCCGGGTCATCCCGGCGATCTCGATATGCAGGTAGTGGCCCTCGGTGAACGCCGCCGCCTTGTACTTCGTCTCGTTCTCGACGCCGATATGGTAGGCCGGCGAGGTGACATAGCTCATCACCATGTCGGCCTCGCCCTTCAGGAACAGCTCGTAGGCCTCCGACCAGCCCTTGGTGAAGGTGACGACGCGCGGCTTCAGCTTCGCCCATGCCGCGTCGGCGTCGGCGCCATAAACCTTGCGCATCCACAACAGGAAGCCGAGCCCCGGCGCCGAGGTGCGCGGATCCTCGATCACCAGCTTCGGCCCGTTCGGATTGTCGACCAGCTCCTTCAGCGACGCCGGCACCGCCTTCAGCTTGGTCGCGTCATAGATGAACGCCAGATGGCCGTAGTCGAACGGCACGAAGTCGGCATCGGTCCATTCGACCGGCAGGCTCAGCCCGTCGAGCGACTGGCCGTGCGGCGCGAACAACCCGGTGGCGCGCGCCTCCTCGGCGAGGTTCATGTCGAGCCCCAGCACCACATCGGCCTTGGTGGCGGTGCCCTCGAGCTTCAGCCGCCCGGCCAGCGCCCCGGTATCGTCGGCGGCGACCCATTCCAGCTCGCACCCGCACACCGCCTCGAACCGCTCCTTGACGGTCTTGCCGGGGCCGTATTTGCCGGTGAACGACTTGTAGGAATAGACGGTCAGCTTCGGCTTGCCCTCGGCAAGGGCCGGGCTGGCGAGCGCGAGGGCGCCGGCGAGAAAGCCGGCGGCGAGCGAGGCGATGCTACGACGTGTGATCATTCCACGGTCCTTTCGGGGTCCTGTCGGATGAGCCAAAAGACCGGGTCCGCGCCCGAGGGCGCGTCAAGACGATGCGAAAAGGCTTGGAGCTGCTGCACTGCTCAATCCCTCCGCCGGCATGACCCGGATCAGGTTCGTCGGGTCGATGGCCGTAACGCACCACCTCTCAGCCCGCGCGCGGGCACCCCGTGAGACAGGAAGGGATATAGCGCGTCATATGATCGTTGCAAAGGGGCGGATGCGGACACGACCGCTTCATCCGCCCGTCATCGCCCTGTCATTCGCCCTGCGTACCGGCTGGCGACCATTTGCCCGTCGACAGGACCGTGCCGTCATGACCAGCGAACACCGCGCCAGCCCGGCGCAGAAGCCCGAGCTCTCCGACAGCCCGAACATCCATCCGACCGCCCGCGTCGTCGGGTGCGAGCTCGGCGCCTGGACCGAGGTCGGCCACGACACCACGCTGATGCAGACGACCATGGGCGACTATTCCTACATCGTCGAGAACGGCCACGTCGTCTGGACCACCATCGGCAAGTTCTGCTCCATCGCCCGCGATGTCCGCATCAATCCCGGCAATCACCCGACCTGGCGGGTGTCGCAGCATCACTGGACCTATCGCGCCGCCGCCTTCGGCCTTGGCGACGATGACGCCGCCTTCTTCGACTGGCGCCGCGACGACTGGGTGACCATCGGCCACGATGTCTGGATCGGCCATGGCGTCACCGTGCTCGCCGGCGTCACCATCGGCACCGGCGCGGTCATCGGCGCCGGCGCCGTCGTCTCCAGGGATGTCGAGCCCTACACCATCGTCGGCGGCGTGCCGGCAAGGCTCATCCGGCGCCGCTTCACGCCGGAACAGGCCGAGGCGCTGATGGCCATCGCCTGGTGGGACTGGCCGCGCGATGCCCTCAAGGCCGCCCTGCCCGACATCCGCGCCCTCGACTGCGACAGCTTCATCGCCAGATACGCCAAGCGCTGAACAGGCTCGCCCCCCGCCCAACCCGACCGGCGGGGCCAAAAACGCAAAAAGCCTCGCATTTCGCGAGGCTTCCACGGCGGGATTGGCGGTCCGCTGAAATCTGTCGATCAGGCCATCTCGACCAGATCGTTTTCGTCCGGCTCGCGCAGCACATAGCCGCGACCCCAGACGGTCTCGATGTAGTTCTTGCCGCCGGTCGCCGAGGCGAGCTTCTTGCGCAGCTTGCAGATGAACACGTCGATGATCTTCAGTTCCGGCTCGTCCATGCCGCCATAGAGATGATTGAGGAACATCTCCTTGGTGAGCGTCGTGCCCTTGCGGAGCGAAAGCAGCTCCAGCATCTGGTATTCCTTGCCGGTCAGATGCACCCGCTGGCCGGTCACCTCGACGGTCTTGGTGTCGAGATTGACGGTCAAGTCGCCGGTGGTGATCACCGACTGGGCATGGCCCTTGGAACGCCGTACGATCGCATGAATGCGGGCGACCAGCTCGTCCTTGTGGAAGGGCTTGGTCATGTAGTCGTCGGCGCCGAAGCCGAGACCGCGAACCTTGTCCTCGATGCCGGCCAGACCCGAGAGGATCAGGATCGGCGTCTTCACCTTCGAGACGCGCAGGGTGCGCAGAACCTCGTAACCGGACATGTCCGGGAGATTCAGGTCGAGAAGGATGATGTCGTAATCATAGAGCTTGCCGAGATCGATGCCCTCTTCGCCGAGATCCGTCGTGTAGACGTTGAAGTTTTCGGACTTCAACATCAACTCGATGCTCTGCGCAGTAGCGCTATCGTCTTCGATCAGAAGGACACGCATGCCAATCCCCTCGTGTCGCCCATCCTGGGCTTTAGCGGCGCCGCGGACAACTGGTGCCGCGAAGGACCTGGGTGACCCGACTCAGGAAGTGTTAACGCAAAATAGTTAACAGATCATGATTCGGGTTTTCAAGACGGCAAGGCGAGGGACAGCAAAAAACCTCGAACGCGTTGAGATTCCTGACTGAATCAGGGCTCCCACGAGTTAAAGCGTCACTTTAAGAAACGCTTCCAACCGACTCTTGCGACTCAGCTGTCGCCCATCGGCTTCGGGAATTCCGCCGCGCGACCCCACATCGCACGTTTCGTTCATCATGATTGACGAGCGGCGTTAACAAGCAGTTACCGTTGCCATCGTTGCGCACGGAAAATGAGATGATTCGGAAACGATCGCCGCGACGGGTTGCCACATGGACGCGCTGCTCAGCGAAATCGCCGAAATCCCGCCGATGGAGACCTATGGACGGGTCGTCGGCGTGCGTGGATTGATGATCGAAATCGCCGGCCCACTGCATGCGATGAGCGTCGGCAGCCATCTGGCCATCGAGATTTCTGCCGAGCGGCACATCGACGTCGAAGTGGTCGGTTTCGACGCCGACCGCGCCCTCTGTTTACCTTTTGCCCAGACCGACGGCGTCCGCATGGGTTGTCGGGCCGTGATTGCCGCACCGGATGCCACCGTCCGCCCGACCGATCGCTGGCTCGGCCGGGTGATCGATGCCATGGGCGCGCCGATCGACGGCAAGGGGCCGATCCCCTCCGGCTCGCAGCCCCGCCCCGTCCGCGCCGGCCCGCCGGCCGCCGCCGAGCGCGCCCGCGTCGGTGAACCGATCGACCTCGGCGTGCGCGCCCTCAACACCTTCGCGACATGTTGTCGCGGCCAGCGCATGGGCATCTTCGCCGGCTCCGGCGTCGGCAAGTCGGTGCTGCTGTCGATGCTCGCCCGCTACACCGCCTGCGACGTCGCCATCATCGGCCTGATCGGCGAGCGCGGCCGCGAGGTGCAGGAGTTCATCGAGGACGACCTCGGCGAGGAAGGCCTTGCCCGCTCGGTCGTCGTCGTCGCCACCTCCGACGAACCGGCGCTGAAGCGCCGCCAGGCCGCCTATCTGACGCTCACCATCGCCGAACACTTCCGCGACCAGGGCAAGGACGTGCTCTGCCTGATGGACTCGGTCACCCGCTTCGCCATGGCCCAGCGCGAGATCGGGCTTGCCGCCGGCGAGCCGCCCACCTCCAAGGGCTACACCCCCACCGTCTTCACCGAACTGCCGAAGTTGCTGGAACGCGCCGGCCCCGGCCGCGTCGGCGAGGGCTCGATCACCGGCCTGTTCACCGTGCTGGTCGAGGGCGACAACCACAACGAACCCGTCGCCGACGCGGTGCGCGGCATTCTCGACGGCCATATCGTCATGGAGCGCCAGATCGCCGAGCGTGGCCGCTACCCGGCGATCAACGTGCTGAAATCGGTCTCGCGCACCATGCCGCGCTCGACGCCGCCGGCATGGCGCGACACCGTCCGCGCCGCCAAGAAGCTGATGGCCACCTTCGGCGACATGGAAGACCTGATCCGCCTCGGCGCCTATCGCCTCGGTTCCAATCCGGAGGTCGACGAAGCCATCCGCCTCAATCCGGGGCTGGAAGCGTTCCTCAATCAGATGAAAGACGAAAGAACCGGGCTCGATGACGGCTTTGTCGAGCTTGGTAAGCTTCTGTCAACGCTTCGGTGACCTTTCAGCAAGGGTTGGTCGGTATGGTTAGCCAAGGTTCCTGGGGGAGTACTGCGTTATGAAGTCCCGTGAATCGCTTATCCGTCTCAAGCGCTTCCAAGTGGACGAGAAGCGTCGCCAAGTCACGTCGATCGAATCGATGATCGCCGAAATGGTCCGCATGGCCAAGGACTTGGACGACCAGATCGTCAGCGAGCAAAACCGCGTCGGCATCCACGACGTGACACACTATGCCTATCCGACCTTTGCCAAGGCGGCGATGACCCGTCGTGACAATCTCAAGGTCTCGATCCAAGGCCTCGAAGCCCAGCTCGCCGCTGCCCGCGACGGTCTGTCGGAAGCGGTCGAGGATCTGAAGAAGGTCGAACTTCTCGACGAGCGCGATCAGGGCCGCGAACGCGATGTCCGTGACGCCCGCGAGCAGGAAGCCATGGACGAGATGGCTTCGCGCCGGCACGCCTGGCGCTGACCGCGACACCATCGATCCGATCTGACCGGGCCCGGGCCGCACAGTCCCGGGCCCGTCGCCTTTGCGCTCGCCCGCCCGATCGGCGACAGCCGGATCGGGCAGCGTTGCATCCGTGCAACCATGCGCCGATTTGACCCGATCCCCCGGGAATTCGGGGATGGACCGCGCCGCCGCGACGCTTTAACCGGTTTGGAAACTCATACCATCTGGGATTGAAAGTTCCCGATGGTCATCCTGACGCGAATTTCTCTTGCCGCTGATAGAGGTGAGAAATTCGCGTGTCCCCGGAGGACGGGCGCGCCAGCGTTCTCGGCCTCAGGCATCAACCAGGGTTCCAGGCCATGGCTCGTCTTGCGTCCGTTCGACTTGTTTTCGGCGTCCTGCTGGCCGCGCTGACCCTTGCCGGTTGTGCCACCGCCCAGCGGACCAACGTCCTCACCCGCGCCCAGATCGACCAGTTGAAGATCGCCGCCATCACTGTCGACACCGGCAAGCTCAGCCTGATGGACATCTCCGACCAGCCGCGCCAGGCCGACATCGGCCCCAAGGTCAAGGCCAAGCTCGACGCCGCCTTCGCCAGCCGCCTCAGCCCCACCGGCAATGCCCGCCTGCACGTCAAGCTGATCCGCATCGACATTCCCGACGGCACCGCCGCCAGCTTCGGCTTCGGCGGCGGTCCGCTCGAGGGCTTGACCGAACTCTACCTCGACGATGCCAAGGCCCCCACCGCCGTCTATCCGGTGACGGCCTTCATCCGTGGCGGAGGCATCAACGGCTCGACCGTCAACGGCATCCCCGTCGGCCTTATCGCCCAGACACTGATCGTCGCCGCCACTCGCCCCGACGGCCTCGAAGCCCTCGCCGACGTCTTCGCCGCCGATACCCTGCGCGCCGTCACCACGGAGTGAGCCCGATGCACCGCCGCCGGCTGATCGCTTTCGCCGTCCTTGCCCTGACGCTGCCCGCCGCCGCTTGCGTCGCCACGCTGTCGCCAACCGAGCGGCGACAATTGTCGCAGATCCCGGTTTCCGCCTATGTGATCGATACGGCGACAACCGTGACCTCCGGCACCGCCGCCAAGGCCTCCCTCGGCGGCTTCGCCAATGCGCTGCGCGCCACCTTCGCCAACCCCGATCTCATTCCCCGCCGCGACCCGAAAGGCGCGGTCGTCACCGTCCGCGTCGTCGAATTTCGCATTCGCGAGGATGGTATCGCCACCTCCTCGGAACAGGTTGTCACCACCGGCGGCGCGCCGATCTATTACGGCGGCCGCAAGCCGGCCGGCTATACGCCGCTGGTCACCACCACCGCCATGGTCGGCAAGCTCGAGGACGTCACCGCCGTCCTGATGGTCGACGTCGCGCCCCGCGACACGATCGTCGCCCCCCGCAGCTTCATGCTGACCAACAGGGAGCTCGGCCAGCCGGCGGCGAGATTCGGTCTTTCCGACGACAAGGACGACAAGCGTCCCGTCATCGACCGCTATGCCGAGAAGGCCGCCGCCGCTGTCCACATCGGCGTGCAGATGCGCTATTGAGCCCCGGCTCGATCCTCCCGCGCCGAGGCACCGCGCCATTCCGGCTCGCCGGTCGAAGATTGTCCGATCACGCCGCCGGACATTGCAGTACGCTGCCGCCCTTGCCGATGTCCCCGGCTAGCGCTGGCTCGCTTCGAAACGCCCCCGATCCGCTCACGCAAGTCTCGTGTCGAGTCGCGATATGCCTGAACGGAATCGCGACCGACAATTGACAGAACAGGTCTTTCGCGTAGGCTTTCCGTCCTCGTTCAAAGCGCGACAGGATCAATGTTTTTCCTGGAATGCACTTCAACCTGATTGAATTGAAAAGCCGCCCACTGCCGCGGAAGAAGAAATTTCGCGTATTTGTAATATAAATTATTCAATTGACTTATTGGTTGCATTTCCGTCAGGACATGCCAAGCTGAAGCCACCTCAAACATTCCTTTGGAGGTTGCCCGATGCCCATTCCAGCGATCGATATTGTGACGAAACTCGCCTCGAAGGCCCATCCCAATTATGTCGAGGCATTCCGCAACGGCGAAGCGCTGCTTGCCGAGTATGAAGTCAATACCAAGCTGCGCCTGGCCCATTTCATGGCGCAGGTCATGCACGAGAGCGGCGCGTTGCGGATCTTCGTCGAAAGCGGCAACTACACGGCCAAAAATCTCGGCAAGACCTGGGATGACGGCAACTGGCACAAGTATTTCCCCAATCGCGCCGCCTGCGTCGCCATGGCTGCCCAGTGCAAGATCGACGGCGGCGAGGCCCTGTTCAACATCGTCTATGGCAAGCGCATGGGCAATGGCCCCGCCTCGTCCGGCGACGGCTGGAAATATCGCGGCCGCGGCCTGATGCAGACCACCGGACGCGAGCACTACACCAAGTTCGCCAACTACTTCGGCGTCGATTTCGTCGGCGATCCCGACCTCATCTTCCATCCCGACCATGCCCTGAAGCCGGCGCTTGCCGAATGGAAACTGTCGAAGTGCAATGACGCCGCCGATCAGAACGACATCGAACTGGTGACGCAGAAGATCAACGGTGGCCAGAACGGCATCGCCGATCGTCGGGCCTGGTTCGGCCGCATCTGGCCGCTCGTCAAGGATGGCGGCTCGGTCGAGAAGACCATCGAATACCGCGTCCAGGTCGCCCTCAACGCCGCCGGCTTCGATTGCGGCAAGCCCGATGGCGTCATTGGCATCCGCACCCGCCAGGCGATCATGGACTTCCGCGCCGCTCGCGGCCTGCCCAAGCAGACCGACCTCGCCAAGATCACCCCGGATCTCGCCGAGGCCCTCGCCCTGTAGGCCGGCCGTCGCCCCGCACAGTCCAACCGTCAACGCCGCCTCGCCCCCGCGCGGCGGCATCATTCATCGCGATCGATATCCTCCCGCCGGCCGTGCCGGGCCGGCCGGTGGAAAAGCGGGCGATCCGAATCGAGGGTTAACAATTCCCTGCGACGGCTCGCGCTGCCAGGCGGATCGCTGGCGCCGCATCCGAACCCCTAAAATAAACATTTGATTTTAAACAATATTTTCTGAGTTTCGGCATTCCGCCACAAGCTGGCCCTCGCCGCCCTGCCGCGGCCAAAGACGGCCGATCCCGCCGAAAACCCCCGCCGCTCCGGCCAGGATCGCCATGCTGCGGCCATGATCGGCGCCCTTCTGGAGCCTGTCGCCGCTGTGCCGTTGATGCCGGAGATCCTGGCTTAACCCGGCTGCAAGACGAGTTGTGTCACTTTCGAACTCACGAAATGGTTCGGGATGGGAAGGATGACAATGGATTTCGAGATCGTTCAAACTGAGGTTCCGACGTCGGCCATGACCGTTCGCCAGATGGGCGACCTGCTGGCCTCGAAGTTTGCCGCCGCGCCGAAGGTTGCCTCGGTCGCCTCGCTCGGCAATGGCGAAGTCGTCGTCGAGTTCAACGCCGGCTACAAGGTCGAGTTCTTCGCCGATCGCTTCGATCGCGAGACCTACACCTCCACCGCTGCGCGCGACGCCGCCATCACCGCCCTGGTCGATCGTTTCGCCGCCTGATCGCGACCGCACCCGCTTCCTTGAAACGCGCCCAAGACCAACGGCGCGTGGGTGAAGCGTACTCTCCCCCGACCTGACCAGCCGGGGCCTCATTGAAACGCCCGCCCGGTTCACCGACCGGCGGGCGTTTTTCATGTGTTCAACAACATTTGAACGGCGAATCCGCCTCTTTCATTGTGCCAAAATGGCCCGTACTCGTCCGATATCGGCCCACATCGCGCGATTTCTTGATCTGGATTAAGTCTTCATTAAGCTTTCCGCGCTATTAACATGGTGTCCAGTCATCTGGATTTCGAGCGACGTTTCGTCGCTCCGACGCCTCCCTGTTATTCACTTCAGAGCCGCCCTCCGCGGCTCTTTTTTTGTGTCCGCGTGCATTCGAGCAATCGAACTTCGCTAAATTCTAGCTTTTCCGACAACGACTTGGCCATGTCGGCGTGGTTGAAGGGGGCCGCGGGCGGCAGGAACGCGACGGCCGGGCGGGATAACCAGAAAAGCGGGGATCGCGCGCAAAAAGGCCTCGGCGTTAACCGCGTCGTGCCAATGCGTGGTGTAGGATCGCCTTTCCTGCTCATCTTGGCACCGCGCCTGCAGTGTATTGACGAAATGGGCAGGTCGGCCGACCATGAACCATCGGGGTTCGACGACCGACAGGCGGACGTGAGGTAATGCGTATGACCGACGAGACCTGGGGCGATCTGGAACTTGGCGGCGACCGGACGGTCGACTTCTCGCAGCGTCTGGCCGGCTCCGAGAGCTTCAAGACGCTGTTCCGCGAAGGCATGGCCCTGGTCGAGGAGACCGCCGCCTATCTCGATGGCGACGGCCGCGCCCAGTCGCGCGACCTCTCCCGTGCCGCCTCGCTCACCTATGCCACCGAGTCCATGCGCCTCACCACCCGGCTGATGCAGCTGGCGTCCTGGCTGTTGCTGCAGCGCGCCGTCAACGAAGGCGAGATGAGCCAGGAACAGGCCGGCCTCGAAAAGACCAAGGTCAAGCTCGACACCCTGTCGACCTCCCGTCAGGGTCCCGGCTGGGACGGCCTGCCGCAGTCGCTCACCGGCCTTATCGAACGCTCGATCCGCCTCGCCGAGCGCATCAAGCGCCTCGACGACGCCATCTATCAAAAGCGCGAGGAAGCCGCCAAGGCCGCCGCCGAGAACCCGGTCGCCAACCAGCTCGACCTGCTGAAACAGGCCTTCGGCGGCCGCTGAGCCGCCAGACGCCGGCAACGCCGAAGTCGTCATGCCATGGCCGGGACCTCCCGCCATGGCATTTTCGTCTCCACCGGCCCGCCTCGCGCGCCCTCCCCTCAAAAAACGCCCCCCCCAACCGCGCCTGCCGCCGGTGCGCCGAAAAACCTTGCCGGACGGTCAAGCCGCCGCGCGGTTCCGATTCCCTCCCGTGCTTCCCCGCTCTAGAGTGCGAATTCGCGTCGCCGCTCCGGATTCGCCGTCATGCTCCGCATCCTCCACACCGCCGATTGGCATCTGGGCCATGTGCTGAACGGCTGGTCGCGGCTGGCGGAACATCGCGCCGCGTTCGATGCCCTCGCCGCGATCGTCGAGCGCGACGCAATCGACGCCCTGATCGTCGCCGGCGACGTGTTCGACACCGCCAATCCCCCCGCCGAGGCGAGGGCGCTGTTCTTCGACACCCTCGATCGCCTTTCGCGGCTGCGGCCGCAACTGGTCACCGTCGTCGTCGCCGGCAATCACGATCACGCCGCCCAGCTTGAAGCCCCCGGTCCGCTCTATCGCCGCGCCGGCGTCCGCGTCGTCGGCACCGTCCACCGCGCCGATGGCGGCATCGATCTCGACCATCACCTGATCGCGATCGGCGCCGGCGCCGATGCCGGCCATGTCCTGGCGCTGCCCTATCCGCGCCCGTCCGACCTGCCGGCCGGCCTCGCCCCCCTCGCCGACGGTTCGAACCCGCGCATCGCCGCCGTCCGCGCCCTCTATGCCGATGCCGTCGCCGCCGCCCGTGCCCGGATCGGCGATGGCCCGCTCATCCTCACCGGCCATCTCACCGTCGCCGGCGGCGAGGAAAGCCCCGGCTCCGAACGGATGATCATGATCGGCGGCGAGAACGCCGTGCCCCATGATGTCTTCCCGGCCGATGTCGCCTATGTCGCCCTCGGCCACCTGCACAAGCCGCAAGCCGCCGGCCGCGCCAATGTCCGCTATTCCGGCTCGCTGTTCCCGCTGTCGGCCGCCGAGCGCGACTATCGCCACGGCGTCACCCGCCTCGACATCGACGCCGGCCGCGTCGTCCACACCCACCTCGAATTGCCGCGCCCCGTGCCGTTCCTGCGCCTGCCCGCCCGGGGCACGCTGGCCGTCGCCGAGGTCGAAGCCGCCCTCGCCGGCCTCGATCTCAGCCCCGACCTGCCGCTCGACCGACGCCCGTTCGTCCACATCGTCGTCGGCGTCGACGGCCCCGCCACCGGGCTCCTCGCCGAGATCGAGGCCATCGTCGAGCGCTTCCCCGTCCGCCTCGCCAGCCGGCCCGAATTCGTCCGCCCCGCCCCGACCGAGACCCTCGCCGCTGCCGCGCCGATGCGCCGGCTCGCCGAGATCGATCCGGTCGAATTGTTCCGCGCCGCCTTCGAGCTGCGCCACGGCACGCCGCCCGGCGACGCCCATGAACAGGCGTTCCGCCAACTCGTCGCCGGGGACGCGTCCGCATGAGGATCACCCGCGTCTCCGGCCACGGCCTCGCCAGCCTCGTGCATCCGTTCGATCTCGACCTCGATGCCGAGCCGCTCGCCAGCGCCGGCCTGTTCGCCATCATCGGCCCGACCGGCGCCGGCAAGTCGACCCTGCTCGATGCCATCACGCTGGCGCTCTACGGCACCTTTCCCCGGCTGGAGGACATCACCGATTTCGATGTCCCCGACCCGTCCGGCCAGACCATCAAGGCCCGCGATGCCAAGACCATCCTGTCGCGTGGCGCCGCCGCCGGCGAGGCTGTCGTCGAGTTCATCGGCAATGACGGCGGCCGCTACCGCGCCCGCTGGGCCGTCCGCCGCGCCCGCAACCGGCCGACCGGCAACCTGCAACAGCACGACCACACCTTGGAGCAACGCACCCCCGACGGCGGCGGCTGGCAGGGGCTGCTCGACAAGGCCCGCGACGTCAAGGCGGCGATCGAGCGCCTGACCGGCCTCACCCTCGACCAGTTCGGCCGCACCGTCATCCTGGCGCAGGGGCGCTTCGCCGCCTTCCTCGAGGCAAGCGACAACGAACGCGCCGCCCTGCTCGACAAGATCACCAATACCGGCATCTATGCCGAACTGTCGAAGCGCGCCTATGCCCGCGCCATGGCCGCGCGCGAGGCGGTGCGTCTGCTGGAAACCCGCCGCGCCGAGGTCGGCCTCCTCTCCGCCGACGAACGCCAGGCGCTTGAGGCCGAGCACACCGCCCACGCCGACGCCCGCCGGCGCGCCGGCGCCGCGCGAGCCGAACTCGACCTCGCCCGCACCCGCCTTGCCCGCGTCACCGAGGCCGAGGCCCGGTTGGTCGATGCCGACGCCGCCGTCGTCGCCGCCGAGGCGGCCCGCGCCGAGGCAGCGGACCGCTTCGCCGAGCGCGACCTGCTCGCCCGCGTCGCGCCGCTACGCCCGCTCGCCGTCGAGGCGACCCGCGCCGGCGCGGCGGTCGCCGCCGCCGAGACCGCTCACGCCGTCAGCCGATCCGCCATCACCGACACTGGCCTTGCCCTCGCCGCCGCCACCGCGACGGCAACTGACGCCGCCAGTGCCTGCGCCGCCGCCGAGGCGGCCATTACCCATTGGGCGCCGCTGTGGGAGGCCGCCGCCGAACTCGACGCCGCCATCGCCGCCGCCCGCAAAGAGACCGAGGCCGCCCGGCTTGCCGTCGAGGCCGCCGAGGCCCGCCTCGCCAAGGCGAGCGACGGCGAGCGCGCCGACCGCCTCGCCGCCAGCGAAACCGACACCACGCTGGCGCGGCTGCGCCAGTCGCTCGCGACCCGCGCTGGATTGCGTCCCCTCGCCGATCGCTGGACGGACATCGCCGAGCATCTCGCCAAGCGTCAGCACTTCCGCGCCGATCGCCAGGCCGCGACCACGCGCGCCGCGACAGCGGCCGACACCATCGCCCGCCTTGAAGCCACACTGGCGAGCCTCGCCCAACGCATCGCGGCGCTCGCGCCCCGCATCGCCGACGCGACCGCCCGGCAGCAGACCCGCGCCGATGCCCTTGCCGCCGGCGACGAGGCAAGCGAGCGGTCCCGCGCCGACGCCGCTCTCATCGCCGCCGGTGCCGCCGCCCGCCTCGGCACCGCCCATGCCGCCCATGTCGACGCCACCGCCAATGCCGCCCGCGCCAGCCGCGAGCGCGACGCCACCGAGGCGGCGGGCAAGGCCGCCGCCGCCGAACTGACCGCCGCCGAAACCGCCATCGCCGCCGCCCGCGCCGAGCGCGCCGACCAGCAATCCCTGTTCGAGCTGGCCGACGCCACGCTGTCGGCCGCCGCGATCGACCTGCGCGCCAGCCTCATCGACGGCGAACCCTGCCCGGTCTGCGGCGCCCGCGACCACCACCACGCCGACCCCGCCACCGCCGCCCTCGTCGACGCCATCCGCACCCGCCGCGCCGCTCTCGACACGCGCATCGCCGCCGAAGCCACCCGCATCGACACCGCGACCGCCACCCGCGCCGCCGCCGCCGCCAGCTACCGCGAAGCTGCCCGCCAGCTCGCCGCTGCCGAAGCCGCCGGTACGGCGGCGCGCCACGACTGGAACCGCGCCCGCGTCGACCTCGCCGCCCCGGCGGAGGCCCTCGCCCTGTCGCTGCCGCCCGAGGCGATCGACGCCGATGCGACGGCGACCGTCCTTGCCGAACTCGCCGCCGCCATCGACGCCATCCGCGTCGACACCCGCACCCGCCTTGCCGCCCTCACCCAGCTCCGTGGCGAAATCGATGCCGGCCGCACACTGCTCGACCGCCTCGTCGCCGAGCGCGCCGAACGCGACGCCGAACATCGCGCCGCCACGACCGCCCGCGCCGACAGCGACCGCGACGCCGCCCTCGCCGCCGCCACCATCGCCAATCTCGACGACCGCATCGGCTCCATCGATCGCGAATGGGCCAGCCTCTACGCCGCCGCCGACATCGCCATCGCCGATCTCGACCGCGACGCCGCCGGCTGCCATCGCCGGCTGGAGAACCTGGCGAAGACCCTCACCGCCGACCTCGCCGAGGAGACCCGCCTGCAGGCGCGGACGACCGCGCTGGCCCAGGCGCTCGCCACCCGCGCCGGCACGCTGGTCGAGATCCAGACCGCCCGCGACGAAGCCCGCGCCGCCCTCGCCGGCCGCCGCGACGCGCTGGAGCAAGTCGGCGAGCGCCGCCAGCTGCTGCTCGACGGCGAGGCCACCCTTCCCCATCGCCGCCGCCACGAGGCCGCCCTCACCACCGCCCGCGAACGCCTGCGGACTGCCGACGCCACCTTGCAAGGCGCCCGCCTGGCCGAAACCGCCGCCCGCGCCAACCTCGACCACGCGGCCACCGCCCACGACAGCGCCATCGCGACCCACGACGCAGGCCAAGCCGCCCTCGCCGCCGCCGAAGCCGCGCTCGACCTGCCTGCCGAGGCCATCGCCCGCCTCCTCGCCATCGACGCCGCCGCCGAAGCCGCCATCGCCGAGACCTGCCGCGCCGTTGACGAGGCCGTGCGCGATGCCGCCAACGCCCGCGCCACCCGGATCGGCGACCTCGACCGCGCCCGTCTCGATGCGCCCGAGACCATCCCCGAGGCCGGCTTCGACGCGGCGATCGCCACGCTGGACACCGAGATCGAAGCCTTCATCGCCCGGCTCGCCGCCATCAAGGCCGCGCTCGACCGCGACGACGACGCCCATCGCCGCGACGCCGCGCTCGCCGCCACGCTCGACGCCGCCCGCGCCGAGGAGCGCGTCTGGGCCGAAATCGACGACGCCATCGGCCAGGCGACCGGCGCCAGGTTCCAGCGCTTCGCCCAGTCGATCACGTTGCATCACCTGGTCGAAGCCGCCAACCTCCACCTCGTCACCATCGCCCCGCGCTACCGGCTGGAACGGGGCGTCGTCGGCTCGCTGTCGCTGGTCGTCGTCGACCGCGACCTCGCCGACGAACGCCGCCCCACCTCCAGTCTGTCCGGCGGCGAACGCTTTCTTGTCTCCCTGGCGCTGGCGCTGGCGCTGTCGGGGCTTGAGGGCAAGGACGGTTTCGTCGATACCCTGTTCATCGACGAGGGTTTCGGCAGTCTCGATGCCGACACGCTCGACGTGGCCCTCGATGCGCTGGAACGGCTGCGCACCACCGGCCGCAAGGTCGGCGTCATCAGCCATGTCGAGGCGATGCAGGAGCGGATCCCCGTTCGTGTCATTGTCGAAAAGCGCGGCGGTGGCCGCTCCGTCGTTCGCCTTGAGGCCAGCCAGCCATGACCGACCCGACCGCCGCCCGGCCGCGGCCCGCCGCTCCCGCCACCCCTGACGACCTGCCGGCCGATCAGCAGCGCCTCACCCGCGCCTTCCCGTGGCTGGTGGCGCGCGGCCTCACCAATATCCAGGCCAAGCCCCTTGGCGGCCTCTCCAACGACAACTGGCGCCTCGACACGCCGGCCGGCGCCTTCGTCCTGCGCGTGCCGCGTCCCGACCCCGCCGGCTATATCCTTGACCGCGCCGACGAAATCCGCGTCACCGCCGCCGCCGCCAAGGCCGGCTTCGCCCCCGCGCTCCATGCCAGCGACGCCGAGAACGGCCTGATCCTGTCACGCTTCGTCGACGATGCCGCCGCCGCCACCCGAGCCGACGTCGTCCGCGTCGGCAAGGCGCTCGGCAAGCTGCACCGGTCGAAACTTCCGATCGAGCGCCGCTTCGACCCCTTTGCCCTGATCCGCGACTACCGCGCCCGGCTGGGCAGCCGCGATCCGTTGACCCCGCAACTGAAAGCCGCGCTGTTTCGCGCCGAGCAACTCGCCGACCACGTCAAGACGGTGCCGAGCCACGGCGATCCCGTGCCGGAAAACCTGCTGGTCTCCCCCGCCGGCGTCGTCTTCATCGATTGGGAATACGCCGCGCTCGCCTCGCCCACCTGGGATCTGGCCTATTTCATCCTGCATGCCGGCCTCGCCGTCAGCGAGGAAGCCGCCCTGATCAAGGCCTATGGCAGCAAGAGCTTCTATGCCAGCCAGATGCGCGCCGCCAAACTGGCGGTCGCGCTGGTCGGCGCGCTGTGGTCGATGGTCCGCGAGGACGGTGAGCCGAACGCCTACGCCGCCACCTGCCTCGGCTGGGCCGAGGCCATCGCCGAAGGCTGGGTCGGCTAGGGCAAGGTCCCCGCAAGTAGATACCACTTGAGGGACAAGGTCTGCGAAAACAAAGGGATGAGAGCGCTACCCGGATCAGTGTGATCGGATATCGCTTGAGCGCCGTCCGCCCGTCAGCCGTCCAGTGCCGCCGCCCCCAGTTCGAACTGCAGCCGCGCCAGCTTGGCATAGAGCCCGCCTTGCGCCACCAGCTCGGCATGGGTGCCTTCCTCGACCACCTTGCCGCCGTCGAGCACCAGGATGCGGTCGGCCTTCAGCACCGTCGCCAGCCGGTGGGCGATCACCAGCGTCGTCCGCCCCTGCATCAACCGCTCGAGCGCCGTCTGCACCACCGTTTCGCTCTCGGCATCGAGCGAACTGGTCGCCTCGTCGAGGAGCAGCACCGGCGCGTTCTTCAGGATCGCCCGGGCAATGGCGATCCGCTGCCGCTGCCCGCCCGACAGGGTGATGCCGCGCTCGCCGACGATTGTCCCATAGGCCTCCGGCAGGTCGCGCACGAATTCGTCGACCAGCGCCAGCTTCGCCACCTCGATCACCTCGGCGTCCGAGGCATCCGGCCGGCCGAAGCGGATATTGTCGAGGATCGACGCCGCGAAGATCACCGTATCCTGCGGCACGATCGCGATCCGCCGCCGCCACGCCAGTGGGTCGGTATCGCGCGCGTCGACGCCGTCCATGCGGACGCGGCCGGCAAGCGGGTCGTAGAACCGCAGCATCAGATGGAACAGCGTCGACTTGCCGGCGCCCGAGGGCCCGACCACCGCCACCGTCTCGCCCGGCTTGACCGCGATCGAGAACCCGTCGAGCACCCGCCGGTCCGGCGCCGTCGGATAGGCAAAGCCGACATCCTCGAACGCCAGCGCTCCCCGCGCCGGCTCCGGCATCGCCACCGGATTGGCCGGCGCCCGAATCGCCGGTTCCTCGCGCAGCAGTTCCGACAATCGCTCGGCCGCACCGGAGGCCTGCGCCACCTCGCCCCAGACCTGCGACAGTTCCCCCAGCGCCCCGGCGGCAAACACCGAATAGAGCACGAACTGCGACAGTGCCCCGGCCGACAGCGTGCCCTTCAGCACGTCGGTGGCGCCGATCCACAGCACCACGACGACGCTGCCGAACACCATGAAGATGCCGATCGCCGTCAGCACCGCCCGCGCCAGCATCGACGAGCGCGCCGCCGCGAAGGCCTTGTCCACCGCCGCCCCGAACCGGGCGCTGGCGCTTGATTCGTAAGTGTAGGCCTGCACCACCCGCACCGCCCCGATCGCCTCGGTGGCATAGGCCGAAGCCCCGGCGAGCGTATCCTGCGCCAGCCGCGACTTTGCCCGTACGCTGCGCCCGAACACGATCAGTGGCACGACGATGAACGGGATCGCCGCCAGCACCAGCAGCGACAATCGCGGGCTGGTCCACACCATCAGCGCCGCCGCCCCGAGAAACAGGAACAGGTTGCGCAACGCCACCGACGCCGAGGCGCCGACGGCGGCCTTCACCTGCGTCGTGTCGGCCGTCAGTCGCGACACCAGTTCGCCCGACTGCGACTTGTCGAAAAACCCGTGCGAAAGCGTCGTCAGCTTGGCGAAGACGTCGGTGCGCAGGTCGCAGACGATCCGCTCGCCGAGCCAGGTCACGATGTAGAAGCGCGACGCCGAGGCGATCGCCAGCGCGCCGGCGACTAGGATCAGCATCAGGAAATAGCTGTTGATCAGGCTCGGATCGGCGCTGTTTTCCGCCCCGAAGCCGAAATCGATCATCCGGCGTACCGCCAGCGGCACCGCCAGCGTCGCGCCGGTCGCCGCCAGCAGCGCGATGAACGCGGCGAACACATGGCCCCGGTAGCGCCCGACATAGGGCAGCAGCGCCGAGAGCGGACGCAGCGAGCGGCGTTGGGCGGCGTTTGCCGTCTCGTCGGTTTCAGTCGTTGCTCGGCGTCGCGCCACGGTTCCATCTCTCGTTCTTGGCGGGTGCAGGCACCCTGCGGACAGCGGTTTTCCCTGTCCGATCCCACTGCCGGCAGGTCCGTCGCCGAACAGCCGTCGCCGCCTGGCCCGCGATCGGGCAGCGTCATTTCCGCCTTCCTATCACAGACCTGCTTTGTGCCGATGTTTTTAAAGAGTTCAAGTGCGGAATAGCGCGCTGTCGCTTGTATTGGCCTCTCGCGTCGTGTATGAGCACCGCCAACGCCCGGGCCGCGTCCACTCGATGCGGCCCGTCCTTTTGGTCGGTGGGCTTCGCCCGCGCGACCATGGAACCAGGGTGACAGTCAATCAATGCGAGGTGCCTGCGGGTGCCTGAAGTCTGAGGCGGATGAAACCCGCCGGGGAACCTGTCATGAAGCCGAACATTCATCCCGACTACCACAAGATCAAGGTCGTTCTCACCGACGGCACCGAGTATTGGACCCGTTCGACCTATGGCAAGGACGGCGACACGCTGAACCTCGACATCGATCCGAACACCCACCCGGCCTGGACCGGCGGCAACCAGCAGATCCTCGACCGCGGCGGCCGCATTTCCAAGTTCAAGGACAAGTTCAAGGGCTTTGGCATGTGATTGCCGGTCCCTGTGGACGACCGTTTCCTAGAACCCCGGCGCAAGCCGGGGTTTTTGTTTGTGGATCTTGCAATTGCCACCCTGTCATACCGACGAAGAGTCGCAGTCCAGTTTGTGCCCAAACTGGACGCTACCGGCCCGGCCGGGCTTGTCGGACCTCGAAATGCAATCGGTGACTGTTTTTCTGTCATAATTCGTTTGGTTAACGCGGCAGTAACCTGCACAACAATTAATCACATCAAATTCACGGAGTTTGAGCCATGACTTTGATGCGTCGCCTCGGCCTGCGGACGAAGATGGGAATCCTGGTTGCTGCCAGCCTGGTTGGTCTCGCCGGCCTTGCCGGCATTTCATCCTACGGTCAGTGGAAGATCGAGACCGGATTCCGCGCCGGCCTCGCCGCGACCGACAGCGCGATGCGGGCCCGCGAACTGCAGGCCAATATCGAGGCCGCTTCCCTCGCCCTGTCCCGTTTCGTCGCCAAGCCCGGCAATGAGCTGGCCCAGCAGGCCCAGGCGCGGCTGGCCCAGGCCACCGACCTCGTCGACCAGTTGTCCCGCTCCGAAATCGCCGGCATTCCCGCCGAGGTCGATACCGCCGGCAAGGCGCTCGCCGACATGAAGCTGGCGTTGAACAAGACCATCGAAGTCCAGACACAACTCGGCTTCGACGAGAACACCGGCCTCAACGGCCGCTTGCGCAAGGCCGTGCACGAAATCGAGACGCTGATCGAGGACACCGAGCGCGAGAAGCTTCAGGTCGGCGACCTCGACCCGCTGCGCGTCAAGATGCTGATGCTGCGCCGGCACGAGAAGGACTTCATGCTGCGCGGCAGCGACAAGTACATTCAGGAGTTCAAGACCCGCACCACCGAGTTTGAGTTCAAGGTCTACGACGTTCGCGTCTCCGAGGACATCAAGAAGACGATGATGGCGCGCCTTGAGGACTACACCCGCGACTTCTTCGCCTGGACAGACGGACGCAAGCAGCTCAACGCCCAGACCCAGAAGCTCTTCGCCCTCGGCGTCGACATCACCCCGACCTTGACCCGGATTTCGCAACTCGCTCAGGCGCGCGAGGCCATGCTGACCTCCGAGGCCGAGACCATCGCCACCCGCGTTCACACCACCACCCTCGTCGGCGTCCTGCTCGTCCTTTTGGCGTTGATCGGCCTCGCCTACGTCATCGTCCGCTCGATCACCGGTCCGATCGGCGAGATCGCCAAGGGCATGGCCCGGATCGGTCGCGGCGAATTCGACATTGAATTGCCGCGCGTCGAAAGCAAGGACGAGATCGGCGTTCTGTTGCAGGCGGCGATCGACTATCACGGCAGCGCGTCCGAACGCGACGCCCTGTCGCGCGCCGCCGCCCGCGATGCCGAGCGCGAACGTCAGCGCAAGGCCGAGCTGGAGGACTCGATCGCGCGGTTCCAGTCCGGCGTTACCGCCGTGCTCAACGCGCTGAACCTGCAGATGCGCACCATGGGCGCCACCGCCCAGGACCTCACCCGGGTTTCCTCGACCGCCCGCGACGGCGCCGCCTCCGCCCGCTCGGCCTCGACGGTTGCCTCGACCAGCGTCCAGTCGGTCGCCGCGGCGACCGAGGAGTTCACCGCTTCGATCCGCGAGATCGCCAGCCAGGCGCAGAAGACCAGCCAGGTCGTTACCCGCGCCACCGACGTTGCCCGCGCCACCGATGCCGATGTCGGCACCCTCGCCCAGGCCGCCGAACGCATCGGCGCCGTCGTCGGCCTCATTCGCGACATCGCCGAGCAGACCAACCTGCTCGCCCTCAACGCCACCATCGAGGCCGCACGCGCCGGCGAGGCCGGCAAGGGCTTCGCCGTGGTCGCCGCCGAGGTGAAGACCCTGGCCAGCCAGACGGCGAAGGCGACGGAGGAAATCTCCACCCAGATCGGCGGCATCCAGTCGTCGACCTCGAAGGCCGTCGCCGCCATCGGCATCATCGTCGGCACCATCCGCGAGATCGAGGGACTGACCGGCGCCATTGCCGCCGCCGTCGAACAGCAGGAAGCCGCGACCCGCGACATCGCCGAGTCGATCTCCCGCGCCGCCGGCGGTTCGCATCAGGTGTCGACCGACGTCGACAAGCTGTCCTCGGTGATGAACGAAGCCCATCAGGGCGCCGGCTCCGTCACCATGGTCGCCAGCGAACTGACCGACGTGACCCGGCTGCTGACCGATGCGGTCTCGACCTTCCTGACCGATGTCGAAGCGAACTCCGGGAGCGGTCCCGCCCGGGCCCGCGCCGCCTGACCCATCGCACCTCGGCACCGAAAACCCCGGCTCTCGCGAGACCGGGGTTTTCATGCGTCCGCGCCTATGCTCACACCGCGAGATGGCAGGCCGTCAGCGCCCCGTCGACATCCCTCAGCACCGGCACCTCGGCCCGGCAGCGCTCCTGGTCGGCGATCGGGCAACGCGGGTGGAAGGTGCAGCCCGGCGGCGGAGCGAACGGCGACGGCAGGTCGCCGGTGAGGATGATCCGCTGCTTCTGCCGCGTCGGATCGGCCATCGGCGTCGCCGACAACAGCGCCCGGGTATAGGGATGGCGCGGCTTGGCAAAGATCGCCTCCGCCGTCCCGTGCTCCACCGCCCGCCCCAGATACATCACCGCCACATCGTCGGCGATGTGGCGCACCACCGACAGGTCGTGGCTGACGAACACATAGGCCAGCCCGAACTCGTCCTGCAAGTCGGCGAGCAGGTTCAGCACCTGCGCCCGCACCGAGACGTCGAGCGCCGACACCGGCTCGTCCAGCACCAGGATCTTCGGATTGAGCATCAGCGCCCGCGCGATGGCGATGCGCTGCCGCTGCCCGCCCGAGAACATGTGCGGATAGCGCCCGTGGTGTTCCGGCCGCAGGCCGACCTTGGCCAGCATCGCCATCGCAGCCACCCGCCGTTCCTCCGCCGGCGTATCGGTATTGACCAGCAACGGCTCCTCCAGCGTCGAGCCGATGGTCTGGCGCGGATTGAGCGAGCCGTAGGGATTCTGGAACACCATCTGCACCCGCCGGCGCAGTGCCTTCAACTGGGCGCCATGGGCGCCGGTGACGTCGATGCCGTCGATCAGCAGCCGCCCCTCGGTCGGCAGTTCGATCAGGGTGAGCAGCCGAGCCAGGGTCGACTTGCCGCAGCCGGATTCGCCGACGATCGCCAGCGTCTTGCCGGCCTCGAGGCTGAACGAGACGCCATCCAGCGCCTTGACCAGCCCCTTGCCGCCGAACAGGCCGCGCTGCACTTCGTAATAGCGCACCAGATCGCGGGCCTCGAGCACCGTCTGGACACCCGCGACCTTGGCCGGGGCGGTCTTTTCTGCAAGGGCGGCGCTCATGCGGCGATCTCCCGCTTGGTCGGGCTGCCCTGGACGAGCGGCGTGTGGCAAAGCGACTGGCTGAGGCCGACGTCCCGCGTCGGCCGCTCGGTCTGGCAACGGGCATTGGCGAAGCTGCAGCGCGGCGAGAACAGGCAGCCGGCCGGCCGGTCGAATTGCCCCGGCACAACGCCGGGGATCGACGGCAGCCGCTGCTCCACCGCCCGCTCCGGCAACGCCGCCAGCAGCGCCGCCGTGTAGGGATGATGCGGATCGGCGAACAGATCCACCGTCGAGGCCTGCTCCACCGCCTGCCCCGAATACTGCACCACGACGCGGTCCGCCGTCTCGGCGACCACGCCCATGTCATGGGTGATCAACACCACTCCCATGCCGCGCTCGCGCCGCAGCCGGGTGATCAGATCGAGGATCTGCGCCTGGATCGTCACGTCGAGCGCCGTCGTCGGCTCGTCGGCGATGATCAGCTTGGGGTTGCAGGCGAGGCCGATCGCGATCATCACGCGCTGGCGCATGCCGCCGGAGAACTGGTGCGGATACTGGTCGAGCCGGCGCTCGGGATCGGTGATGCCGACCATCTTCAGCAGGTCGACCGCACGGGCGCGCGCCTGCTCCTCGGTCATCTTCAGATGGATGAAGAGCGGCTCCATGATCTGCAGCCCGATCGGCAGGACCGGGTTGAGCGAGGTCATCGGCTCCTGGAAGATCATCGAGATGTCGCGGCCGCGCCGCTCGCGCATCTGCTCGTCGGTCAGCGTCAGCAGGTCGACGCCCTCGAACATGATCTTGCCGTGAACGACGCGGCCCGCCGGCTTGGCGAGCAGGCGCATGACGGCGAGCGAGGAGACCGACTTGCCGCAGCCGCTCTCGCCGACGATCGCCAGCACTTCGCCGGGACGCACTTCGTAGGAGACGCCCTCGACCGCGCGCACGACGCCGCGCGACGTCACGAAATGGACGTGCAGATCCTCGACCGAAAGCAGGGCCGGCGTCTTGCCGGGAAGCGGGGCGGAAGCTGTCGACTGCAAGGCGTTTCCTCGAACCTTTGCCCGGATTGGGCGTCCTGTCCTGATCCGGATGCCCGGGAACGATGCCCGGCACCTCGCTTTTTTTAATTTAAGACCCTGCCTATCACGGGACCCGGCGCGTTTCCAGCCTTCAGGCGTTGCCCGTACGCACGGCGTCGGCGACCGCGTCGGTCACCGTCTTCGTGTCGGCGGTGCCGCCGAGATCGGCGGTGCGGAAGCGCGGATCGGCCGTCACCCGTTCGACCGCCGCCATCAGGCGCGCGGCGGCGGCAGGCTCGCCCAGATGCTCGAGCATCATCACCGCCGACCAGAATGTGCCGACCGGATTGGCGATGCCCTTGCCCATGATGTCGAAGGCCGAGCCGTGGATCGGCTCGAACATCGAGGGAAATTTCCGCTCGGGGTTGAGGTTCGCGGTCGGCGCGATGCCGATCGAGCCGGCGAGTGCGGCCGCGAGATCGGAGAGGATGTCGGCATGCAGGTTCGTCGCGACGATCGTGTCGAGCGAGGCGGGCCGGCGCACCATGCGCACGGTCATCGCGTCGACCAGTTCCTTGTCCCACGCGACGTCGGGGAATTCGCGCGCGGTCTCGGCGGCGATCTCGTCCCACAGCACCATCCCGTGGCGCTGCGCGTTCGACTTGGTGACGACGGTGAGTTTGCGCCGGGGGCGCGAGCGGGCGAGCGCGAAGGCGAAGCGCAGGATGCGCGCCACGCCGGCGCGCGTGAAGATCGACGTCTCGGTCGCGAACTCCTCGGGCAGGCCGCGATGCGTGCGCCCGCCCTGTCCGGCATACTCGCCCTCGGAATTCTCGCGCACGATGATCCAGTCGAGATCCTTGGCCGTCACGCCGGCGAGCGGCGAGGAAATGCCGGGCAGGATGCGCGTCGGCCGCACGTTCGCGTACTGGTCGAAGGGCTGGCAGATCGCGAGGCGCAGGCCCCACAGCGTCACGTGGTCGGGCACGTCGGGCATGCCGACGGCGCCGAAATAGATCGCGTCGAACGGCTTCAGCTGCGCCAGCCCGTCCTCGGGCATCATCCGGCCGTGGCGCCGGTAGTAGTCGCTGCCCCAGTCGAAAACCGTCGCCTCGAGCGCGAAGCCCTCGCGCGCGGCGAGCGCCTCGAGAACGCGCAGGCCGGCCGGCACGACCTCCTTGCCGATGCCGTCGCCCGGGATCGCGGCGATGCGGTGACGCTTCATGGGAGATGCCTCTTCTTGCGTTGCCTCGGCGGACGCGGACTCTGATATACGAAATCGACGGCGGCCGGTAGGGATCGGGGGTAGGCGACCAAATGTCGATCTGGGGAAGTCTGCTCGGCGGTACGGCCGGCTACGCGCTCGGCGGGCCGCTCGGCGCCCTGATCGGTGCCGCGGCCGGGCACGCGATCGCGCGCGCCGCATTCCGGAAGCCCGAGGACGAGGTCGCCGAGAAGCAGGTCGCCTTCACGATCGCGACCGTGGCGCTCGCCGCGAAGATGGCCAAGGCCGACGGGCAGGTCTGCGCGCGCGAGAAGGCCGCGTTCGCGCGCCTGTTCAGGTTCGACGAGACTGAGCGGCGCAATGTCGAGCGGGTCTTCGACCTCGCAACGCGCTCGACCGCCGGCTTCGAGGCGTATGCGCGGCAGGTTGCCGGCATGTTCCCGCCGGGCGCGCCGGCGCTCGAGGAACTGCTCGACTGCCTGTTCCACATCGCCGAATCCAACGGCGAGGTCACCGCCGAGGAGACCGCGTATCTCGCCGAGGTCGCGCGCCTCTTCGGCATCGACGCACGGGATTTCGAGGCGCTGCGCGAGGCCCAGCGCGGCGGCGACGCCGCGGATCCGTGGCGGGTCCTCGGCGTGGCGCCGGATGCCGGGGAGGACCGCGCGCGCGCCGCCTGGCGCGAACTCGTGCGCACGCACCATCCCGACCTGCTTACCGGGCAGGGCATGCCGGCCGAATTCGTGGCGCTCGCCAACGAGCGCCTTGCCGTCATCAACGCGGCGTGGGACCGCCTGCGCAAGCTGAAGGGCTGGAAATGAAGCCGGTCGACATCGCCCTCGTCCTCGGCGTGATGTTCTTCTGGGGGCTCAATTTCGTCTTCGGCAAGTGGGCCGTGGTCGAACTGCCGCCGATCTTCGCGATCGCGTGCCGCTTCGGGCTGCTCGCCCTGATGCTCGTCCCGTTCGTGCGCGTGCCGCGGGGCCACCTGCGCGGCATCTTCCTGCTGTCGCTGACGCTGGGCTGCGTGCATTTCAGCATGTTCTTCACCGGCCTTTCGGGCCTCGACCCGGGCTTCGCCTCGATCGTGGCGCAGAGCCAGGCGCCCTTCGCCACGCTCATCGGCGCGGTCCTCTACAAGGACTATCCGGGCTGGCGGCGCTGGCTCGGCATGGCGCTGGCCTTCTTCGGCATCTGGGTCGCCGCGGGCGAGCCGCGCATCGGCGGCAGCCCGCTCGCGATCTTCCTGTGCCTGGGCGGCTCGTTCGTCT
>JAEULV010000019.1 GCA_016793065.1 Hyphomicrobiaceae bacterium | reverse complement strand
CGCCGGCCGCGCGCACACATCACACCGTCCGCCGCCGATCGCTGCCGCCGACCTCGACGGCGGCGATCGGGCGGGCACCGCACCGGCGCCGGATCGAGCCGCGCCGCGGTCGGAGGCTGCCCTCCCGGCCGGCGGCGTGAGGATCGGCGAGGGAACCCGCCTTGGCTCCGGAAGGTGACTGCGGCCGATGCCGGGAAATCGGCAAGACCGCTGACGCCCGCCGAGGGGGCTGAAGACCCGCCGATCCGACCCGCCCGCTCCCCCCCCCCCGCCCGCTTCCGGCCCGTCCGGCCCGTCGGACAGTCCTCGGGCGAGCAGACGAAAACACCCGCCGGATCGCTCCGGCGGGTGTTTGAAAAATCTTCGGTCGACGGGCATTCCGGTCCGACGGGCCTGACGGCTGGCGCCTCAGCGCTCTTCCTCGTCGGCCTCGACCTCGATGTCGATGCCGTCGATCGCGTCGTCCTCTTCCTCTTCCTCAAGGAAGGTGTCGTCGTCGTCGCCGCCGACATCGGCGATGTCCGCGTCCTCGAGATCCGGCACGTCGGCCTCGCCCGCCACTTCCGCGTCGGCTTCCTCCAGCGACACGAAGTCGACCGGCGTCGGACCCTCTTCCGCGTCGGTGTCTTCCTCGTCGTGCACCGGCGAGGCCTTGGCCCGCGCGATCACCGCCGAAAGCGTGAACACCGTCGCGCATTTCGGGCAGACGATCGGGCTGCGGTTGAGGTCGTAGTATTTAGTGCCGCATGACGGGCAAAGTCGCTTGGTGCCGAGTTCCGCTTTGGCCACGGGCGCGCCCCTTGAAGTATCTAGAAGAACACTTGGCGCCGCCCTGGAAAACCGGGACGGAACCGCCGCATTCTCGATCAGACTCTGGTGGTTGATGGAATGGGTTGTTCCCCGCATAGACCGAAGCCCGTTCCACGTCAAATGCGTTTCGCGGTGGATTTCGGGTATCCCCGCCGCCGCCGCCGTCATGGACCCGTGGCCCACCCCGTGCTATGCGGCGCTCGCACCCTTTCATTTCCGGTGCGCGCGCCTGTCGCCGCGCCGTTCCCCGCCCGGGGAGGAGATCCCGATGGCCCATTCCGGCCCGATGAAGCCCATGACCGCCGCCCGTTCCGGCGCCCTTGCCGGCCGCGCCCGCGTGCCCGGCGACAAGTCGATTTCCCACCGTTCCCTGATGTTCGGCGCGCTTTCTATCGGCGAAACCACCATTGACGGCCTGCTCGAGGCCGACGACGTGCTCAACACCGCCGGCGCCATGCGCGCCCTCGGCGCCGACGTGGTCAGGGATGCCGGCGGCCGCTGGCACGTGCGCGGCCTCGGCGTCGGCGGCCTGATCGAGCCGTCGAACGTGCTCGATTTCGGCAATGCCGGCACCGGCTCGCGCCTCTGCATGGGCCTTGTCGGCACCCACCCCTTCGCCACCACCTTCGTCGGCGATGCCTCGCTGCACAAGCGCCCCATGGGCCGGGTCCTGGCGCCGCTGCGCGAAATGGGCGCCGAGGTGCTCGCCCGCTCCGGCGACCGCCTGCCGCTGACGATTCGCGGACCGAAAAGCCCGACGCCGATCAGCTACCGCCTGCCGGTCGCCTCCGCCCAGGTGAAGTCCTGCGTCCTGCTCGCCGGGCTCAATGTCGCCGGCGTCACCACCGTCATCGAGCCGGTGGCGACCCGCGATCACACCGAGAAGATGCTCGCCGGCTTCGGCGCCGAATTGTCGATCGAGACGGCGTCCGACGGCGCCCGCGTCATCCGGCTGCAGGGCCGGCCGGAATTCCGGCCGCAGGCGATCACCGTGCCGGGCGATCCGTCCTCGGCGGCGTTCCCGATCGCCGCCGGCCTGATCGTGCCCGGTTCCGACGTCGTGGTCGAGAACGTCATGCTCAACCCCACCCGCACCGGCCTGCTCGACACCCTGGTCGAGATGGGCGCCGATCTCGCCATCGTCAATCGCCGCCTCTCCGGCGGTGAGGAAATCGGCGATGTCCACGTCCGCCATTCGGTGCTGAAGGGCGTCACCGTGCCGGCGGAACGGGCGCCGTCGATGATCGACGAATACCCGGTCCTCGCCGTCGCCGCCGCCTTCGCCGAGGGCACCACCACCATGCTCGGCCTCGACGAATTGCGGGTGAAGGAAAGCGATCGCCTGTCGGCGGTGGCCGCCGGCCTCGCCGCCAACGGCGTCGTCCACGAGGAAGGCCATGACTGGCTGAAGGTCACCGGCGGCGGCCGCATCGGCGGGGGTACCGTCGCCACCCACATGGATCACCGCATCGCCATGGCCTTCCTGGTGATGGGGCTCGCCTCCGGCGAGCCGGTCTCGGTCGACGACGTCACCATGATCAACACCAGCTTCCCGGAGTTCCACGGCCTGATGACGGCGCTCGGCGCCGCCATTGTCCCGGCCGGGGACGCCTGAGATGGGCGCGGCGGCGTCGGAGCGCGACGATCGCGCCCGCCGCGCCCTGCGGACGTTCATCGATGCCGAGGCGGCGGCGCTCGGCTTCGATGCCGTCGGCGTCACCACGCCGGCGGCGCTGCCGGCCGCTCTCGCCGCCCGGCTTGCCGCCGCGCTCGATCGCGGCGACCTCGCCTCGATGCACTGGATGGCGCAGACCCGCGAGCGCCGCGCCGATCCGCGCGTCCTCTGGCCGGATGTCCGCTCGATCCTGTCGCTGGCCATGACCTACGGACCCGAAGTCGACCCGCGCGCTGTCCACGCCCGGCCCGATCGCGGCGCCATCTCGGTCTATGCCCGCCACCGCGACTATCACGACCTGATCAAGGGCCGGCTGAAACAGCTGGCCGGCCGGCTGGTTGCCCGCGCCGGCGCGCTCGGCCTTGAGGCCGAGGTCAAGGTCTTCGTCGATACCGCGCCGGTGATGGAAAAGCCCATCGCCGCCGCCGCCGGCATCGGCTGGCAGGGCAAGCATACCAATCTGGTGTCGCGCCGCCTCGGCTCTTGGTTCTTCCTCGCCGAGATCTTCACCACCCTCGATCTCGAACCCGACCCGGCGGAACCCGACCATTGCGGCGCCTGCCGCCGCTGCCTCGATGCCTGCCCGACCGGCGCGCTGCCGCAACCCGGCCGCCTCGATGCCCGCCGCTGCATCTCCTATCTGACCATCGAGCACGCCGGCCCGATCGACCGCGACCTGCGTCCGCTGATCGGCAACCGCATCTATGGCTGCGACGATTGCCTCGCCGTCTGCCCGTGGAACAAGTTCGCCGTCGACGCCCGCGAAATCGGCCTGCGGGCCCGCCCGGACCTCGCCGCCCCGCCGCTGGCCGACCTGGTCGAGCTCGACGATGCCGGCTTTCGCGCCCTGTTCTCCGCCTCGCCGGTCAAGCGCATCGGCCGCGAGCGCTTCGTCCGCAATGTCCTGATCGCCATCGCCAACAGCCGCGATCCGCGCTTCGAGCCGGGGGTCGTCGCCCGCCTCGGCGATGCAAGTCCGCTGGTGCGCGCCACCGCCGCATGGGCCCTGCCGCATATTGTGTCGCTTGAGCGATGTCAGGCCCTCGCCGCGACCTATATGTCAGGGGAAGCCGAGCCGATGGTGCTGGAGGAATGGCGCCTCGCCATCGCGCCGGCATCGGCCTGAGGCCGCGACCCGCGCCGGCGATCGCGTGACGACGGTCGCGCGCCGGCGGTTGCGATCGACCGGCGGGCAAGGCGCCGGACGCTGGCAGAATAGGGCAGGGCAGGGCAGGGGAGGGGGACATGGAGGTTTTCGTCATCGGGCTCGGCTATTCGGCGCGCTGGACGCTCGATCGGCTGGCGCCGCGCCTCGCGCATGTCCGCGCCACCGTCCGCCGGCCGGAAGCCGCCGCCGCGCTTGCCGCGGCTGGCATTGAGCCGATCCCGCTCGGCACCGCTGACACCGCCCGCCGCATCGAGGCGGCCGTCACCGCCGCCGACCTCGTTCTCGTCTCGGCCGCGCCGGACGCCGCCGGCGATCCGCTCCTCGCCGCCCATGCCGATGCCATCCGCTGCGGCCTGTCCCGTCCGGACAGCCCGTGGATCGGTTATCTCTCCACCGTCGGCGTCTATGGCGATCACCACGGCGCCTGGGTCGACGAGGCGACGGAGTGCCGGCCGGTTTCGCAGCGCTCGATCTGGCGGCTCGCCGCCGAGCGGGCCTGGTCGGCGCTGGGCGCTGAATTCGCCGCGCCGGTCTGCCACCTGCGCCTCGCCGGCATCTATGGCCCCGGCCGCAACGCCTTCGTCAATCTCGCCACCGGGAGCGCCCGCCGCCTGGTCAAACCGGGGCAGGTGTTCAACCGAATCCATGTCGCCGATATCGCCGCCGCCGTCGACGCCGCCTTCGCCGCCCGCTTCGACGGCATCGTCAATGTCGCCGACGACGAGCCGGCCCCGCCGCAGGATGTCGTCGCCGAGGCGGCCCGGTTGATGGCGGTCGCCCCGCCGCCGGAGGAGCCGTTCGACCCCGCCACGCTGACGCCGATGGCGCGGTCGTTCTATGGCGAGAACAAGCGCGTCTCCAACCGCCTGCTGCGCCACAGGCTCGGCGTCGAACTTGTTGCCCCGAGTTACCGCGAGGGACTGGCGCGATTGTGGAACGATGGCACCTGGGCCGGCGATGGCCGCGACCAGGCCGAGGCAAGCCCGCGCTTCCGCCGCAACCGTTCCGAATGACGGCTGGAATTCCCGAGCCGAACTTCCCATGTCTGCCGATGCGGATGGGAAATTCGCCGTTCCTCGGAAGCATGGCGCATCAGCGCCCTCGGCCTCCGGCATGAGGCGCGCCTTTCGCCGGATCGCGTCGGCCGTCAGGCGCTCTTCTGGGCGCCGCCGGTGAGGCGGGCCATCACTTCGGCGCGCGGCCCGTCGGCCACCACCTTGCCGCCCTCGATCCAGACGATGCGGTCGACCAGCGACAGCACCGCCGCCCGGTGGGTCGAAACGATCAGCGTGCGGTCGGCGAGATGCACCTTGAGATCGCGGATCAGCCGCGCCTCCGAGGTATTGTCCATCGAGGCCGTCGGCTCGTCGAGGATCAGCACCTGCGGCTGGCCGAGCAGCACCCGCGCCAGCGCCACCGCCTGCCGCTCGCCGCCCGACAGCCGCTCGCCGCGCGGACCGACGCGCATGTCGTAGCCGCGCGGATGCCGGTCGGCGAACTCCTTGATGCCGGAGATTCGCGTCGCCATGTCGAACGCCGCCTGCGTCGCGCTGGCCAGCCCGAAGCCGATATTGGCGCGCAGCGTATCGTCGAACAGCGCCGCGTCCTGCTGCAGCAGGCCGACGGCCTGACGCAGCGCCTGCGGCGCGAACTGGCGGATGTCGGCGCCGTCGATCGAGATATTGCCCGAGGTCGGCTCGACCAGCCGCACCAGCATCTGCAGCAGCGTCGACTTGCCCGATCCGACCCGGCCGATCACCCCGACCTTTTCGCCCGGCCGGATCGTCAGCGAGATGTTCGACAGCGCCGGATTGGCCTCGCCCGGATAGGCGAAGCTGACATTCGAGATCGCGATGTCGCCCTTGATCGCCCGGGCATCGCCGCGGGCCGAATCGCCGCCGGTTTCCAGCCTGGCCGTCAGCAGCCGGTCGACCAGTTCGGCGGCGCGGGCGAGGTGGGTGACCTTGTCGGCCAGCGCCACCAGCTGCACCAGCGGCGTCACGCCGCGCCCCACCAGCAGCGTGCAGGCGGCGAGCGCGCCGACGCTCATCAGGCCGTCGGCGATCCGGTAGACCGAGATCACCACGACGCCGACGACGATCGCCTGGGAAATGATGTAGGACGCCTGCCCGGCGAACCCGCTCCAGGTGCGGTTGCGGTGCGAGGCATAGGCGGACTCGTCGCAAATGGTCTCCCAGCGCTGCAGCAGCCGCTGTTCCGCCGAGGTCGTCTTCACCGTCGGCAGCGCCGCGACGGTCTCGATCAACTGGTTCGACTGGATCTGCGACAGCTCCGCCGCCCGCATCACATGTGCCCGGCCCTTGACGTGGACGACGCCGTAGACCACCGCCAGCACCGCGAGCCCGATCAGCGGCGCCAGCACCACCGGCCCGCCGATGGCGATCATCATCGCCAGCACCAGCACCAGGAACGGCAGATCGACCGCCAGCGCCACCATCACCTGCGGCACCGCCTGGCAGATCGCGTCGATGTCGCGCATCTGGTTGGCGATGGCGCCGGACGTGCGCGGCGCATCCGAAAGCGGCAGCCCCATCAGCCGCCGGTAGAGTGAGGCCTGCAACCCGGTGCTGACCGTCAGCCCGACCGCGTCGACCAGCCGCAGCCGCACATAGCGCACGGCGAGATCGACGCAGAGCGCGATGGTGATGCCGATGGTCAGCGCCCACAGCGTCTCCATCGCCAGATGCGGCACCACCCGGTCATAGACCGCCATGGTGAACATCGGCAGCGTCATCATCAGCAGGTTGGAAATGCCGGCCGCCAGCAACAGCCGCAGGATCAGCGGCCGCTGTTCGGCCAGGGTCATCTCGAAGATGCGCCGCAACAGGCTCGGCGACTTCACCGGCACGCCCGAGCGCTCCTCGGAAGTCTCCCGCGTGTCGGTTTCCTTCGGCCGCACCAGGAACACCGTTCCCGAATGCTCCGCCGCCAGCTCCGCCTTGGCGACGATGCGGGTGCGCCCGGCGAGATCGCAGACGAATTCGTCGTCGGCCGGCCCCTCGCGCTTCACCAGCACGCTGCCGCCGGTTTTCAGCAGCACCACGCAGGGCAGGTCCCGCGCCTTAAGCGACTGGATCGAGCGCGAGCACGGCGTCACGTCGAGCGCCAGATCGTCGGCCGCCGCCGACATCGCCGCCGGCGTCGGGATCTCGTCGGAAAGCGGTGCCCGCTCGACCTCGACGGCGTTGCGGTCGCTGCCGCGCCATTCGTCGGCCAGTCGCCGCAGGTTCGCCACCGGATGGTCGCCGACGATTCGATCGCCGGCCGGCGGCGCGGACGCTGCCGCAAGCGGCGTCTCCCGCGACATCCGGGCCCGCGCCATCAGATCCGCAATCGCTTTGGGCAAGGTCACCAGACCACTCCGTCCCGGCAAATCAACCGAAATTCACCACTTTGAGGATCTGGCCCGATTAGCGTTAACGCTCCGTAAACGCTTGCGCGACGATGGTGAATTTGGGCTGGAAGGCGCGGAAACCGCCCCGCGCCGGCCCGGGATCAGTCGAAAGCCGCCATGACCGATCACACTCCGGAACATTCCCGCGCCGCCCCGGTACCGCGCCTGCCCTATCCGCGCCAGGTCGACCGCATCACCTCGCGCACCCACACGGTCTTCATCTATGCCGTCGCCGGCGGCCTGTTTTCGCTCATCACCTGGATGGCGTTGACCGAGGTCGACAAGGTCACCCGCGGCGCCGGTCGCGTCATTCCGCAATTGCAGAACCAGGTGGTCCAGCACCTCGAGGGCGGCATCGTTCAGGAGATTCTGGTCAAGGAAGGCGACATCGTCGCCAAGGGCGCGTCGCTGATGCGCATCGAGAATTCCTTCGCCCGCGCCGAATTGCGCCAGGCCAAGCTGGAGATCGAGGCCAAGACCGTGCGGCTTCTGCGCCTCGACGCCGAGACCCGAGGCGGCGACGAGGTCGACTTTCCTCAGGCGATGAAGGAGAACTGGCCCGACATCGTCGCCCGCGAGGAAAGCCTGTTCCGCTCCCGCCTGATCAATCTGCGCGAACAGCTCGCCATCCTCGAGGATCAGTTGCGCCAGAAGCAACTCGAACTATCGGAACTGAAGTCGCGCTACGCCAACACCAACCGCGAGCGCGCCTTCGTGCTTGAGCGGGTCGAGCGCATGCGCCGCCTTGCCAAGGTCGGCGCCGTCTCCGCCAACGAACTGATCGAAAACGAACGTGCCCTGCAGCAGATCGACAGCAAGATCTCCGACCTCGTCCACGACATCCCCCGCTCGGAAGCCGCGATCAGCGAAGGCTCGCGCCGCCAGACCGAGGCCCGCCTGCGCTTCCGCGCCGAGGCCGAGAAGGAACGCGCCGACATCGAGCTGTCGATTTCCAAGCTGAACGAGGCCGTCGCCGCCCTGCAGGATCGCTCGGTGCGCTCCGAGATCACCGCGCCGATCTCCGGCATCGTCAACAAGCTGTTCGTCTCCACCATCGGCGGCGTCGTCAAGGGCGGCGAGCCGCTGGCGCAGCTGGTGCCGACCGACGTCAACATCGCCGTCGAGGCAAAGCTCTCGCCCGCCGATCGCGCCGAAGTCTGGCCAGGCCTGCCGGCGGTGGTCAAGATCAGCGCCTACGAATACTCGGTCTATGGCGGCCTGAAGGGCAAGGTGGTGGAAATCTCTCCCGACGCCCTGCAAGACGAACGCGGCCAGCCGTATTTCCGCGTCCGGCTCGAGGCCGGCGCCTCCGATCTCGGCCCCAAGCGCCCGGTCGTCCCCGGCATGCTCGCCGACGTCGACATCCTCGTCGGCCGCCACACCGTCCTCGACTATCTGCTGCGCCCGGTGCGCAAGCTGCGCGACAACGCCCTGCGCGAATAGCGTCGGCCGTCGGTCGGACCCGCCGCTTCGGTCGTTCGGCGTAATATCGCCTGGAGCCTGCCGCCGCTTTCGGCAGTGGTGCGGTCGCTGATTTCGCTCCGCTCACAGCCCGAAGACGGGCCGGCCCGACCGGAATCATCGGTTCGTTCGATGCATATTGTCGGCAACAAGCCTCTTCCTGACACGACAACCAGGACGGCACTGCTCTCAAGTCTGGCTGTTTTGCGTGTATGAATCCAGTCACTATGCAGCTAGCAATAATCACAAGAATGTACAAAAAGAAAATATATTAAGTTCTCAATTAAATGTCGATGTTATCATTATAATTTCAAAAATAAGCAGATGTAACTTCGATTGATACTGAAGTTTTGCTTATATCTGCGAAATTTAAGCTATGGAGTGAAATTGAAATCAAGCAGCTTGCGACCGTTGCACACAATTGCACACTCATAAAATAACCAGCAGTCGCGATGATGAACGTCTGGGTATAAAATTGAGTCCAAATTAGTGTGAAAAATCCGATTTATGTTGCTTGGGTTGCAAAACTTGCTATGTGTTTGGTCCATGCAGACGCTGATGGATCGCCTCCGACAGATTCGGGAGGAAGGTAGTTATGCCGATTTCGATCGGCTTCTGCCGCAATGTGCATACTATTTTACAAATCGTGGCTGGCATCAATGCTTGTTGACACAGATTCCACTCCCCGGTGGTCCGCAAAATCCGCTCACCATTCTGAATACGATCGAGCCGGAATTCTGCGAAGAGTATCATAGACTTGAATTATTCAAGTATGATAATCATCAGATTGCCTTGTTGAAGCTTGGGCGTCCTGTTTCGCGCATTGAGTGCATCAACTATTGCGCGGATCGTGAGCGGGCGGAGGCCTTTGAGCAAATCGTCGAGGCATTCCGGTTCGGGCACGGTGTGGTCGTGCCTCTGTTTGATTATCCGCTGAAGCGGCTGGCATTCATTGCTTGCGGTACCGGCCCCGATCCCACGGCGCGGGACTTACTCGAAGTCGAGTTGATGATGCGTGAACTGGTCGGCACGTTCTTCCATCTGAACCAGAACGCCAAGTTCAAGTCGGATTCGCTCACCAATCAGGAGCGCCGGGTCCTTGAGGGAGCCGCCCGTGGCAACAGTTCCGAGCGAATCGCCGAGTTGCTGTCGATCTCGACAAATACCGTAAATGTCCATATCACGAACTGCCAGCGCAAGCTGCAGTCGAGCAACCGGGTCGAGACCGTTGCCAAGGCCCTGTTCTACCGCGAGATCTTGCTGGATCCGCTATAATACCATCAAGCATTGAAAATGACCGATGGCATTTCTGGCGCGAATGCCTCATGCCTCTGATACAGACGAGAAATTCGCGTGTCCTCAGTGGCCGGGCGCGTCGGCGCCTTCGCCGCAGCTATAATGTTGCCCCGGTCGCCGCCGTTCCGGCGCGCGGCCGGTAGGGCCTGTCTGGCCGGTAGTCTATTTCGCTCTGGCGGTCGAACCGGGTTAACCGCTAATCCTGCCACGCGCCGCGTTGACTTGGCGACGCCCTGCCCGTATAAGCCGCCCGACCGGAGATTGGCGTCTCCGTGGGAGGAAAGTGCTGCCTTGGAATCCTGCTTGGATATCCGGTGCGGACTTTTCGGTCCGCGAGGCCCGGCCGAAACTCCATCCGATCTGACGACAACGACGATACGAGGGCCGCTCGCGCGGCGATGAACCCATGAAGCGGACCTATCAACCTTCCAAGCTCGTGCGCAAGCGTCGCCACGGTTTCCGTGCCCGCATGGCGACCGCCGGCGGCCGTCTGGTGCTGAACCGTCGCCGCGCTCGCGGCCGCAAGAAGCTGTCGGCCTGATCGCGCCGGCGCTGGCCTGACCGGCCGCGCCGCATCCCGATCGCGCCGTTGGTGTCCCACGGCGCGAGCCGAGGATGCGCCGCCCGGATGCCGGATTCAGGCTCCGTCACGCGATCGGTGGTCTCGGGGTTCCGCCGGCCGGCAGTCTGTCCGGCCGGCGCCGTCCCGGGCAAGGCTTCGCCGGGTGAGGTCCTTCCGGCAGCAGCGACGAAACTCATGGTCGAGGGTCGATGGATCGCCTGAAGAAACGGGCCGAATTCCTGGCCGTGGCCAAGGGGCCGCGCGCCAGCCGTCGCGCCTTCACGCTGCAGGCGCGACGCACGGCTGCCGACAGGCGGTCCGGCCAGCCCGAGGCTGATCCGGCGCCGGTGGCGCCCCCGGCGCCGCGCGTCGGCTTCACCGTCACCAAGCGCGAAGGCACCGCGGTCGAGCGCAATCGCATTCGCCGTCGTCTTCGTGCCGTCGTCGCCGGCCTTGCCGCTGACGTCGCCACGCCCGGTTGGGACTATGTCCTGGTCGGTCGGCGCGAGGCTCTGCACCACGATTTCACCGCGCTCATCGACGACGTCGTGGGCGCGTTCAGCCATGTTCACAAGGCCCAGGCCAGTTCTTCACGCTCCGACAAGGGGCAGGGCGGACGCGGCGACCGACCGAGACGGGACCGATGACCCAAGATAATCGCAATATCATCCTGGCGATCCTGCTGTCGGTTGTGGTGATGTTCGGCTGGCAGTATTTCGTCGCCCAGCCCAAGCTCGATGCCGGCCGCAAGGCCGCCGAGGTCGCCCGCCAGCTCGACAGCCAGGCCCAGTCCGGCACCACTGCGCCATCGCCGGGCGCGCCCGGCGCTCCAGCCAATCCGGCGCCGGTCAACGCCACGCCCGCGACCGTGCTGCAGGATCGTGCCACCGCCATCAAGGCCACCGCCCGCGTCGCCATCGACACCCCGGCGCTGACCGGCTCGATCAACCTCGCCGGCGGTCGCCTCGACGACCTGTCGCTGCGCGGTTACCGTGCCACGATTGACCCGAAGTCACCGATGATCGACGTCCTGACTCCGGCCGGCACGCGCAATGCCCATTTCGCCGAGTTCGGCTGGGTCAGTGATCCGTCGGTCCGCGTCGCCCTGCCGACGCAGCAGACCGTCTGGACCCAGGAAGGCTCCGGCGCCCTCGGCGTCGGCAAGCCGGTAACCCTGTCGTGGGACAACGGCGCCGGACTGGTGTTCCGCCGCGTCATCGACGTCGACAGCAAGTACCTGTTCACGGTGAAGGACACGGTCGAGAACAAGGGCGCCGCGCCGGTCACCCTGTTCCCCTATGCCCTTGTTGCCCGCCACGGCACGCCGGCGACGGAAGGTTTCTACATCCTGCATGAGGGCCTGATCGGCGTCTTCGGCGATCAGGGCCTCAACGAAGTCACCTACAAGGACATGAAATCGGCGCGGGAAAAGAAGTTCGAGAAGGAAAAGGGCGCCTGGGTCGGCTTCGTCGACAAGTACTGGGCGACTGCCATCGTTCCCGAGGCCGAGAAGGTCCAGACCCCGAGCTTCACCTATCGCGAGCTCGCCGGCCTCGAGACCTATCAGACCGACTTCCTCGGCGAGGGCATCACCATCGCCCCCGGCGCCACCGGCGGCAATGACAACCGCGTCTTCGCCGGCGCCAAGGAAGTGCACACCATCGACGGCTACGCCAAGACCCAGTCGATCAACCGCTTCGATCGCCTGATCGACTGGGGCTGGTTCTACTTCCTGACCAAGCCGCTGTTCGTCGCCATCGACTTCCTCTACAAGTATTTCGGCAATTTCGGTGTTGCCATCCTGCTCGTCACTGTCGCGTTGAAGCTGTTGTTCTTCCCGCTCGCCAACAAGTCTTACGCCTCGATGGCGAAGATGAAGAAGGTGCAGCCGGAGATGACGACGATCCGCGATCTGCACAAGGACGACAAGATGAAGCAGCAGCAGCTCATGATGGAGCTGTACAAGCGCGAGAAGATCAATCCGCTCTCGGGCTGCCTGCCGATCCTGATCCAGATCCCGGTGTTCTTCGCGCTCTACAAGGTGCTGTTCGTCACCATCGAAATGCGCCATGCGCCGTTCTTCGGCTGGATTCACGACCTGTCGGCGCCGGATCCGACCTCGGTGTTCAACCTGTTCGGCCTGCTGCCGTTCACCCCGCCGAGCATGCTGATGCTGGGCATCTGGCCGCTGATCATGGGCGTCACCATGTTCATCCAGATGAAGCTCAACCCGGCGCCGCCGGATCCGACCCAGAAGGTCATCTTCGACTGGATGCCGTTCATCTTCACCTTCATGCTGGCGAGCTTCCCAGCCGGTCTGGTGATCTACTGGTCGTGGAACAACCTTCTGTCGATCCTGCAGCAGTGGTACATCATGCGCAAGAACGACGTGCCGGTCGAAATCTGGTCGAACATCAAGTCGACCTTCCGGGCGCCGCCGCCGGCCGCGAAGTAAAGAGCCCACGCCTGCCCTTGGCGGCGGCTTGGTGCCGCCGGTCGCTTTCCCGGTCGGGCCCGTGCCCGGCCGGTTCGTTTTCGGAGGATCCCATGTCGAATGCCGACGAAGCTGCCGCCGCCGCGGAACGCCTTGCCGCCGGCAAGGCGCTGTTCGCCAGCGACTGGGTTTTCCGCATGGCGGTGCCGCGCATCGACGTGCTGCCGCCGGTCCGCTCGGTCGAGGTGGCGTTCGCCGGCCGCTCCAATGTCGGCAAGTCGAGCCTGATCAACGCCCTCGTCGGCAAGCGGGCGCTGGCGCGCACCTCCGGCACGCCGGGGCGCACCCAGGAACTGATCTATTTCGATCCGGTGCCGAGGGATGGCGCCCCGCCGCCGATCGCGCTGGTCGACATGCCGGGCTACGGCTATGCCGAGGCGCCCAAGGCCCTCGTCGATGCCTGGACCTCGCTGATCATCGACTACCTGCGCGGCCGCCCCAACCTGCGCCGCGTCTACGTGCTGGTCGATTCCCGCCACGGCCTGAAGCCGACCGATTTCGAGGTGATGAAGATCCTCGACACCGCCGCCGTCTCCTATCAGGTCGTGCTGACCAAGATCGACAAGATCTCCAAGGGGCTGGAGGCGCAGGCCGTCAGGAAGCTGATCGAGACGACCGATCTCGCCCTGCGCAAGCACCCCGCCGCCTATCCGCAGGTGCTGGCCACCTCCTCGGAAAAGGGCTGGGGCATGGACGATCTGCGCGCCGCGATCGCCGAGGTTGCCCGCCTCGGCTGAGCGCCGCCATCATTCGCCGCCGATTTCGCCTGATCGCGCCGCGCCGTCTTGCCGGGTAATGCGTATGCGCCGTTTTCAAACGGTCTTAGCCGCTCGCGCGCCTTTGCGTTTTTCCAGCTTGCATTTATAGCGTTTCCCCGAAATCCTCGACTTTCCGCAACTGCGCGGTGCTCTTCGTCGGCATTCCTGTCCTGCCAAGGGGTCTGGCCCCGTGCCGGTTCCCTTGCAATTCGACTGTCGATCTCCGATCGGCGGCGAATGCATCGGGCTCGACGTCGGCAATGCAGCGCAAGGCGGCTTCTCATTGGTGAGGCAAGATGGACCAAGGTCCTGACTTCGGCAGGCGTTCGGCGATCATGGCGACAATTCTGTCGTGGTTCGGCGTTGCCCGCCCGGCGCCGGCGCTTGCCCGCCATGAAGTCGACGTTGCCATCATCGGCGCGGGTGCCGCCGGGATTTCCGCCGCCCGCTTCCTGCGCGATCAGCGCCGCAGCGTCGCCGTGCTCGAGGCCAGCGACCGCATCGGCGGCCGCGTCCATACCGACACCTCGATATTCGACGTGCCCTACGACATGGGCGCCCACTGGATCCATGCCGCCCATGGCCTGACCCTGCTCGATCTCGCCCGTCAGAACGGCTTCGATCCCTATCCGGCCAATACCGACGAAACCCTGATGATCCACGGCCGCGAGGCGACGCCGGTGGAGTATCGCGAGTTCGATCGGGCCTATGATGCCTTCGAATCCGCGATCAAGGCCGCCGGCCGTTCCGGTCGCGACGTCGCCGTCGCCGATGTCCTGCCCGATGGCCATGCCGCCTGGCGCGATACCGTCAGCTTCATCCTCGGCCCCTATGCCTGCGCCAAGGACCTCGAGGACATCTCCACCCTCGATTTCTGGCGCTCGGACGAGCGCAGCGACTTCTACGTCAAGGCCGGCTATGGCGCGCTGGTCGCCGGCCTCGCCGCCGGTCTGCCGATCCGCCTGAACACGCCGGTCCTCGCCGTCGATCGCGCCAGCGACCGGATCGTGCTGACCACCGAGCGCGGCAGCCTGTCGGCGCGCCGGCTGCTGGTCACCGCCTCCACCAACGTTCTCGCCGACGGCATCATCCGGTTTTCGCCCGAGCTGCCCGCCGGCCACGCCGAGGCCCTCGCCGGCCTGCGTCTCGGCACCTATAACCACGTGGCGCTGGAACTGCCCGGCAATCCGCTCGGCTTCGAGCGCGACGCCCCGGTCTATCTGCATCGCGAGGGTCGGCGCAACATGGGGCTTCTCGCCCGCGTCGCCGGCAGCGATCTCTATCTCGCCGATGCCGCCGGCGGCTATGGCGCCGAACTGGAGCGCGAAGGCCCCGAGGCCTCGGTGGCCGCCGCCGTCGATCTCCTCGCCGATGCCTTCGGCAATGACATCCGCGCCCGCGTCAAGCGCAGCCACGCCACCACCTGGGGCCGCTCGCCCTATATTCGCGGCGCCTATTCCTGCGCCGCTCCCGGCAGGGCCGACGCCCGCCGGACGCTGGCCAAGCCGATCGACAGCCAGATCTGGATCGCTGGCGAGGCGACCAGCCCCAACCTCTGGGGCACGGTCGGCGGCGCCTGGATCGAGGGCGAGCGCGCCGCCCGCGAGATCGTCGCCAGCCTGTGAGCCGGCACCATCGGTCCCATTCCCGCCAGCCCGACATCCTCGCCGATGCGGCGGTCCGGCCGAGCCCCGGGGAAGGCGGCATACCTGTTCCCTGCGGGCGCCCTGGTCCAACCCCTTTCGATAGCCGTCGCGGCCTCCAGTCCTCCACGCGCTCGGCTCGTGTCGCCGGTGTCGCCGGAACGGCCACTGGCTGAGCGGCGCCCCGCCCCGCCCGGGGTCTTTCCGCTTGTGTCGGCGTCGACCCTGTGAATAAATTTATCTGTCTTAATTAAAGGCGCTTGACAAATTAATGGGCATCCAATTAATTAAATGAAACTGAATTAATAAAACGCCAAACGAGTTTGCCTTCAATGCGAACCGATTTAGGCGCTCCGGTGGAGGAAGTCCAGTGGCAAACGGCTATCGCGCCGGACGGGGGTCGAACTCCGTCCATCTGCGCCGCTATAACGAACGTTTGGTGCTGCAGATGCTGCGCCGCGCCGGCGAAGCCTCCCGCGCCGACATTGCCCGTTCCGCCGCGCTCACCAATGCCGCCGTCGGCGCCATCATCCACGATCTCGAGGCCGCCGGCCTGATCGAAACCCTCGGCAAGCGCAACGACGGCAATCGCGGCCAGCCGGCAACGCTGCTCCGGCTCGATCCGCGCGGCGCCTACGGCATTGGCGTTCGCCTCGATCGCACCAATATCGAGACGGCGCTGGTCGATTTCACCGGCCAGGTTCTCGCCCGCCGCACCCGCGACATGATCCTGCCGGCACCGGAAGAGGCGATCCACATCGTCGCCGGCGATATCCGCGCCCTGGTCGACATGGTGCTGCCCACCCATCGCGAGCGCATCGCCGGCGTCGGCCTCGCCCAGCCGTTCAATCTCGAGGCCTGGCTCGCCGAACTCGACCTGCCGCCGGCTCGCTTCAAGCTCTGGCAGAACGTCGACTTCGCCGCCCAGCTCGAACTGGCCGTCGGCCTGCCGGTGACGGTGGAAAACGACGGCACCGCCGCCGCCATCGCCGAGCTGTTCCACGGCCTCGGCCGCGACGAGAACGACTTCCTCTATCTGTTCATCGGTCCCGCCATCGGCGGTGGCGTCGTCGTCGGCGGCGACTGCGTCCATGGCTCGCGCGGCAATGCCGGCGACGTCGCGGTGATGCCGGTGGCGCCGAGCCGCCTCGATTCCGCCCCCAGGCCGGCGCGCGGCTTCGACATCCTGCTCGCCCGCGCCTCGCTCAACGCCCTTGCCCGCCACCTCGCCCATCACGGCGTCCCGGTCCACGGGCTTGCCGAACTCGAGGCCGCCGTCGCCCGGGGCGAACCGGCGGTGTTCGAATGGATCGACGACTGCGTCGATGCCCTGACCCCGGCGATCCTCTCGGCGGTGGCCATTCTCGACGTGCCGCTGGTGGTGGTCGACACCGATCTCGGCGCCTGCCTGCTCGACCTGCTGCTCCCCAAGCTGCGGGACTGCCTCGCCGCCCATGCCGCCGAGGCCCGCAATCCGCCGCGCCTGCTTGCCGGCTCGTTCGCGCTCGAGGCCGGCGCCATCGGCGCCGCCACCGTGCCGATGTTCTTTTCCTTCGCCCCGCGCGCCGCGATCCTGACGCGGATGGGCGCCGACCGGGAGGCTCTCGACCATGCCGCTGCCCAGTGAAGCCCCCGCCCGCGCCACGCCGATCCTGGAAATGCGCGCCATTTCCAAGAGCTTTCCCGGCGTCCGCGCCCTCAACGGCGTCGAGCTCTCGGTCCGTGCCGGCGAGGTCCACGCCCTGATGGGCGAGAACGGCGCCGGCAAGTCGACGCTGATGAAGATCCTCTCCGGCGCCTATACGCCCGATGCCGGCGCCGTCATCCGCATCGACGGCCAGCCGGTGGCCATTGACGGACCGTTGTCGGCCAAGCGTCTCGGCATCGCCGTGATCTATCAGGAACTGTCGCTGTCGCCCAATCTGACCGTCGCCGAGAACATCTATCTCGGCCGCGAGCCGCGCAAGGGGCCGATCATCGATCGCGCCGCCATGGAAAAGGGCTGCGCCGACATCCTTGCCCGCCTCGGCGCCTCGTTCCGGCCGACGACCCCGGTCGCCGATCTGTCGATCGCCGAGCGCCAGATGGTCGAGATCGCCCGCGCCATCCACGCCAATGCCCGCATCCTGGTGATGGACGAACCGACGACCGCGCTGTCGTCGCGCGAAACCGACAGCCTCTTCGCCCTGATCAAGCAGCTGCGCGCCGACGGCCTCGCCATCATCTACATTTCCCACCGCATGGCCGAGGTGTACGAGCTCTCCGACCGCTGCTCGGTGCTGCGCGACGGCAGCTATGTCGGCACCCTTGAGCGTGCCGAGCTCAATGCCGAACGCCTGGTCAAGATGATGGTCGGCCGCGACATCGCCGGCTTCTACACCAAGGATCACGACGCCGGCGCCGCCGCGCGCGGCCCGGTCGTGCTCTCGGTCCGCGACGTCGCCGACGGCCGCCGGGTCAAGGGCTGCTCCTTCGACCTGCATGCCGGCGAGGTTCTCGCCATCGCCGGCCTGGTCGGCTCCGGCCGCACTGAATTCGCCCGCCTGATCTTCGGCGCCGAGCGCCGGCTTGCCGGCGCGGTTGAGCTCGCCGGCAAGACCCTCGACATCCGTAAGCCCGCCGATGCCATCGCCCAGGGCATCGTCTACCTCACCGAGGACCGCAAGGCCCAGGGCCTGTTCCTCGACATGAGCGTCGGCGAGAACGTCAACCTCGCGGTGTTCAAGTCCGACGCCGCCGGCGGCGCCGTGCTCGATCTCGCCCGCGCCCGCGACCGCGCCATTGGCGCCATCAAGGCCCTCGGCATCCGCGTGCCGGGTCCGCACATAAATGTCGGCGCGCTCTCCGGCGGCAACCAGCAGAAGGTGCTGTTGTCGCGCCTGCTCGAAACCAAGCCGAAGGTGCTGATCCTCGACGAGCCGACCCGCGGCGTCGATGTCGGCGCCAAGTCCGAGATCTACAAGATCATCGACGAACTCGCCCGCTCCGGCGCCGGCGTCATCGTCATCTCCTCGGAACTGCCGGAAGTCATCGGCATCGCCGACCGCGTCGTCGTCATGCGCGAGGGCGTGGTGATGGGCGAGGTCGGCGGCGGCTCCGGCATCGCCATCAATCAAGAGAACATCATGGCGCTGGCAACCGGGATTTCCGCCCGCGATGCCGCCCGGCAATCCGCGTGAGGCACCAAATCATGACCGATCAAGCCACGTCCACCTCGGCCGTCGCCACGGCCGCCCAGAGCCAGGCGCAGAAGGCCTTTCGCCTGCAGGCGCTCGTTCGCACCCTCGGCATGTTGCCGGTGCTCGTCGTGCTCTGCATCCTGTTCCAGGTCCTGACCCTGTGGATCAACGGCGAGGGCCGCTTCCTCAGCCTGCAGAACCTGTCGATCGTCGCCGAACAGGCCTCAATCAACACCGTCATCGCCGCCGGCATGACCTTCGTCATTCTCACCGCCGGCATCGACCTGTCGGTCGGCTCCATCCTTGCCGCCGCCGCCGTCGTCGCCCTGACCGTCTCCAAGATCGACGGCCTCGGCTGGCTGACCGTGCCGGCCGGCCTCGCCGCCGGCCTGATCTTCGGCATCGTCAATGGCATCCTGGTCGCCTTCCTCAAGCTGCCGCCGTTCATCGTCACCCTCGGCACCATGACCTCGGTGCGCGGCATCGCCCGGCTGTTCGCCAACGACACCACCGTGTTCAACATGGACGCGCCGCACATGTTCCTGGCCGAGCGCTTCCTCGGCTTCCCCTGGCTCGTCTACATCGCCGTCGCCGTCGTCGCCGCCTCCTGGTTCATCCTGCGCCGCACCGTGCTCGGCATGCATCTCTACGCCGTCGGCGGCAACGAATCCGCCGCCCGCCTGTCCGGCATCGCCGTGCCCAAGGTCCTGCTGTTCGTCTACGGCATGTCGGGCCTGTGCGCCGGCATCGGCGCCATCATGGTCACCTCGCGCCTCGGCGGCGCCAACGGCCTGCAGCTCGGCAATTCCTACGAGCTCGACGCCATCGCCGCGGTCATCCTCGGCGGCACCTCCTTCGTCGGCGGCATCGGCTCGATCTGGGGCACGCTGATCGGCGCGCTGATCATCGCCGTGCTGTCCAACGGCCTCGTCCTGCTCGGCGTGCCGGACGTCTGGCAATACATCATCAAGGGTCTCGTCATC
The DNA here is from genome assembly GCA_016793065.1 of Hyphomicrobiaceae bacterium. Taxonomy (GTDB): domain Bacteria; phylum Pseudomonadota; class Alphaproteobacteria; order Rhizobiales; family Ancalomicrobiaceae; genus JAEULV01. Next base: position 17,494 of record JAEULV010000019.1, on the reverse strand, counting down.
ATCGGCGCCGTCCTGCTCGATCGCTATCGCCTCGGCGGCGGTGCCCGCACCTGACCCTTCACCCAAACCCGTTGTTCCGGGAACGCTGGCGGAACTGGTCATCCCGCCGGATCCAAATCCAAGACCGCAATGTGGAGGAAATCACATGTTGAAGAAGCTCCTGCTCGCCAGCGCCGCCGTCGCCCTCTCGTTCGGCGCCGTTGAAGCCAAGGAACTGAAGTCGATCGGCGTTTCGCTCGGCTCCATGGGCAACCCGTTCTTCGTCGCGCTCGCCAACGGCGCCACCGCCGGCGCCAAGGCGATCAACCCCAACGTCAAGGTCACCGCCGTCGGCTTCGAATACGACCTCAACAAGCAGGTCGAGCAGATCAACAACTTCATCGCCGCCGGCGTCGACATGATCCTGCTGAACCCGGGCGACCCGAAGGCGATCACCCCGGCGATCAAGAAGGCCCAGGCCGCCGGCATCATCGTCATGGCCGTCGACACCGCGGCTGAAGGCGCCGACGCCACCGTCACCACCAACAACGTCCAGGCCGGCGAGATCGCCTGCCAGTACATCGTCGACAAGCTCGGCGGCAAGGGCGACGTCATCATCCAGAACGGCCCGCAGGTCTCGGCCGTCATCGATCGCGTCAACGGCTGCAAGGCCGTGCTCGGCAAGGCCGCCGGCATCAAGGTCCTGTCGTCGGACCAGGACGCCAAGGGCTCGCGCGAGGGTGGCCTCAACGTCATGCAGGGCCACCTGACCCGCTTCTCCAAGATCGACGCCGTCTTCGCCATCAATGATCCGCAGGCGATCGGCACCGATCTCGCCGCCAAGCAGGCCGGCCGCACCAACGTGCTCGTCACCGCCGTCGACGGCGCCCCGGATATCGAAGCCGCCCTCAAGGACCCGAAGTCGCCGATGATCCAGGCCTCGGCCTCGCAGGATCCCTACGCCATGGCCCAACTCGCGGTGAAGATCGGCAACGACATCCTCAACGGCAAGAAGCCGGAGAAGTCGGTCATCCTGATGCCGTCGACCCTCGTCACCCGCGACAATGTCGGCGCCTACAAGGGCTGGTCGACCCCGCGCTGAGCCTGACCGGGCTTGAGCCGGTTCCGCCGATCCGCGCAGGCAGCCGGGTCGGCGGCAATCGACAAAACGAACGGCAAAGGGCGAGACGGTTTTCCGTCTCGCCCTTTGCCCATTGTCCTGATTGTGAAGCGCGATTTCCGGCGTCGTCTGGCTCAGGCGGCGACCGGCGGCAGGTTGAACACCCGGCGCGGATGCAGCTGGCCCTGTTCGATCTCGCCCAGCGCCACCAGCTCGCCCGAACAGGTGGCGAACACCCAGCCCTCGGTCGGGGCGTCGCGGCCGCGCAGCAGCGCCGGCTGGCCGTTGCGTAGCCGCGCGGCGGCCTCGCGCGTCAGCATCACCTCGGGAAGATCCTCCAGCGCGGTGTCCACCGTCAGCATCGCCTCGTCCGGCGTCGTTCCCGCCGCCTTGGCCTCGTCGATGATCGCCTCGATTTCCTCGAAGCCGATCATGTCCTCGGCATCGAACGGACCGACCAGCAGCCGGCGCAGCCCGATGACGTGTCCGCGCGTCCCCAGCGCCAGCCCCATGTCGCGCGCCAGCGCCCGCACATAGGTGCCCTTGCCGCACTCGCAGTCGAACACGGCGGTATCGTCATCCGGGCAATCGACCAGCGTCAGCCGGTGCACCTCGATCGGCCGCGCCTCCAGCAGCACGTCCTCGCCCTCCCGCGCCAGATCATAGGCACGCTCGCCGTCGATCTTGATCGCCGAATATTGCGGCGGCACCTGCATGATCTCGCCGGTGAAGCGCGGCAGCAGCGCCTCGATCGTCGCCTGGCTCGGCCGATGCTCGCTCGTCGCCAGCACCTCGCCCTCGGTGTCGTCGGTGGTGGTCTGGATGCCCCAGCGCACGGTGAAGCGATAGATCTTGCGTCCGTCCATCACGAACGACACCGTCTTGGTCGCCTCGCCGAACGCCACCGGCAACAGCCCCGACGCCAGCGGATCGAGCGTGCCGGCATGTCCGGCCTTGCCGGCGTTGAACAGCCGCTTCAGCTTGCCTACCGCCTGTGTCGAGGTCATGCCGACCGGCTTGTCGAGGATCACCCAGCCATGGACCTCGGCGTAATTGCGCTTCTTCTTGCTCATCGGTCGTTTGCCTCGTCGCCGGCTCCGGCGGCCGGTTCATCGGCGCCGAGATCGCGGGCGACTTCGTCGGATTTCAGCAGGGTGGTGACGCGGGTATCGTCCTCGAAGCGCGAGTCGAGGCGGAAGATCAGGTCCGGGGTGAACTTCAGCGCGATCCGCCGGCCGAGCTGGCCGCGCAGGAACCGGGCATGCCGGTCGAGGATCTTCGGCACCTGCTCCTGCTTCTTGCCGCCAAGCGGCATCACCAGCACGGTGGCGTGCTTCAGATCCGGCGACATCCGCACTTCCGGCACGGTGATGAAGATCCCCTTCAGTTCGGGATCCATGATCTCGTTGCGTGAAAGAATTTCCGACAGCGCATGGCGAATGATCTCGCCGACGCGCAATTGCCGTTGCGACGGGCCGACGGCGCCGTCCTGGGTAAAGCGGGACATGGGGTTTCAGCTCTTCTTGGCTTCAGCCGCGCGGGGATCGGACCCGGTCGGCGAGGAGAGGGGAGCGGAACGAGCCGCTCCCCCCGGATCGGATTACAGCGACCGCGCCACGTGCTCGACGCGGAAGCATTCGATGACGTCGCCGGCGCGCATGTCCTGATACGCCTCGAACGACATGCCGCATTCCTGGCCGACTTCGACCCGGCTGGCATCGTCCTTGAAGCGCTTGAGCGTCGCGAGCTTGCCTTCGTGGATGACGACGTTGTCGCGGATGAGGCGCACCTGGGCGCCGCGTTCCACCGCGCCTTCGGTGACCTGACAGCCGGCGATCTTGCCGACCTTCGACACGCTGAAGATCTCCATGATGCGGGCATTGCCGAGGAAGGTCTCGCGCACGATCGGCGCCAGCATGCCCGACATCGCCTGCTTCACGTCATCCACCAGGTCGTAGATGATGTTGTAGTAGCGGATCTCGATGCCTTCCCGCTCCGCCGCCTCGCGCGCTTCCTTCGAGGCGCGGACGTTGAAGCCGATGATCGCGGCGCTCGACGCCGAGGCGAGCGAAACGTCCGACTCGGTGATGCCGCCGGCACCCGAATGGATGATGCGGGCCCGCACCTCGTCGTTGCCGAGCTTGTCGAGCGCGCCGATGATCGCCTCGACCGAACCCTGCACGTCGCCCTTGACCACCAGGACGAAGTCCTTGCGGCCGGCGTCCTTCAGCTGGCTCATCATGTCGGCGAGCGAGCCGCGCGAGGCGACGCCGCGCGCGATCATCTTCTCGCGCTTCTGCCGCATGCGGTAGTCGGCGATCTCGCGGGCGCGGGCTTCCGACTCGACCACGGCGAAGCGGTCGCCGGCTTCCGGCGTATCCTGGAAGCCGAGCACCTCGACCGGCATCGACGGGCCGGCATCCTTGACCGGCTCGCCCTTTTCGGTGAGCAGGGCGCGGATCTTGCCCCAGGCGCTGCCGGCGACGATGATGTCGCCGACCTTCAGCGTGCCGCGCTGCACCAGCACGGTCGCCACGTTGCCGCGGCCCTTGTCGAGACGCGCCTCGATGACGGTACCGTCGGCCTCGCGATCGGCCACGGCCTTGAGGTCGAGCACTTCCGACTGCAGCAGCACCGCTTCGAGCAGCTTGTCGAGATTGATCTTCTTCGTCGCCGACACCTCGACCTCGAGGACGTCGCCGCCCATCGATTCCACCACGATCTCGTGCTGCAGCAGTTCGCTGCGGACGCGATCGGGATTGGCGTCGCCCTTGTCGATCTTGTTGATCGCCACGATCATCGGCACGCCGGCGGCGCGGGTGTGGTTGATCGCCTCGATCGTCGTCGGCATCACGCCGTCGTCGGCCGCCACCACCAGGATGACGATGTCGGTGGCCTTGGCGCCGCGCGACCGCATCGAGGTGAACGCCTCGTGGCCGGGGGTGTCGATGAAGGTGATCTTCTGGCCCTTCAGCTCGACCTGATAGGCGCCGATATGCTGGGTGATGCCGCCGGCCTCGCCCGCCGCCACATTGGCATGGCGCAACGCGTCCAGCAGCGAGGTCTTGCCGTGGTCGACATGGCCCATGATGGTCACGACCGGCGGACGCGAGATCAGCTCCGCATCGCCGTCGGCCTCCGAGAACAGGCCTTCCTCGACGTCGGATTCGGCGACACGCTTGACGGTGTGGCCCATTTCCTCGGCGATCAGCTGGGCGGTGTCGGCGTCGATGACGTCGTTGATCTTCATCATCTGGCCCTGGCGCATCAGGAACTTGATGACGTCGACGGCCCGCTCGGTCATGCGGTTGGCGAGTTCCTGGATGGTGATCGTCTCCGGAATCACCACCTCGCGCATCACCTTCTCGCGCGGCTCGTTGCCCTGCGCCTTGCGCTGATGGCGCTGGGCGCGACGACGCATCGCCGCGACGGAGCGGCCGCGCGCGTCCTCCTCCTCGTCGCCGGTCTGGGCGGTGACGACGGTGAGCTTGCCGCGACCGCGATCGTCGCCCTTGGTCTTGACCGGCTTCGGCACGGCGGCAACCGGCGGCGCACCGCGCTTGGCGCCGGCGCCGACACGCGCCGCGCCGCCGCGACGCGGCCCGTCCTCATCGTCGTCGACGCCGCCGCGCGGCGCCTGGGCCGCGACCGACGGACGAGCCGGACGCTGGTCGGCGGCATCCTTGGCGGCGGGCGCGCTGGTGCGCGGCTGGCCGGCGACCGGGGCCGGTGCCATGCTCTGCGGCGGACGGGCCGACGACGGCAGCGGCTCGGCATGCCGGATCGACGAGCTCTCTGCGCGGCGACGGGCCTCTTCCTCGGCCTTCTTGCGGGCTTCTTCCTCGATGCGGCGGCGTTCCGCCTCCTCGCGCTCGCGGGCGATGCGGGCATCTTCCTCGACGCGCCGGCGCATTTCCTCTTCGGCGCGGCGACGGTCGTCGGCCTCGCGCGAGCGGGCATCGGCAAGGGCGCGTTCGCGCGCCGCGCGCTCGTCCGCCGACAGCGTCTGCAGCACCACGCCGGTGCGCGGCGTCGACGACTGCGGCCGCTGGCCGGGACGCTGGTTCTGGCGGGCCTGGGCGCCGGCATTGTTGGCGCCGGCCTGACCGCCCGGCGCGCGCTGCTGACCCTGCGGCTGGCGCTGGATCGTCGGCGAGGCCGGCGGCGCGACGCGGGTCAACGGCGGCGAAACCACGACGGCCGGCTTGGCGGCAACCGGCGGCGCCACCGGCGCGGGTGCCGGCTCGGCGACGACCGGCGCGACCACGGCAACGGGTTCCGGCTTGGCGACGACGACCGGCGCGGCCGCCTCGACAACCGGGGCGGGGGCGGGCGCCGCCACGACCGGAGCTTCGGAGACCGGGGTAACGACGACCGGCGCGGGCTGCGGTGCCGGCACCACCGGGCGCGGCGCGGCGGCCACCGGCGCGGCCGGGGCCGGAGCCACCGCCGGGCGGGGGGCTGCCGGCTGCGCCGCCGGCGCGGCGCTTGCCGCCGGCTCGCTCTCGCCCGGCTTCAGGAAGCGCTTCTTCTTCGTCTCGACGACGACCGCCTTGGTCCGGCCATGGCTGAAGCTCTGCTTGACCACCGACTGGTCAGTCTTCGGCTTCAGCGTCAGCGTCTTCTTGACGTCGACGTGGAGAGTCTTGTCGCCGGTGTTCTTCGTCTCGGTCATGCGTCACTCGAATCCCGACGGGCTACATCGCCCGTGGTCCAAACCCCTTGATCCGGGATGGCCTCTTCCGAAGAAGCGCCCTCCAGGCTCGATCCGTCATCGCCCTCGGCGATCTCGAGCATTTCGCCCTCGATTCCCCGGTAGGCCCGGAGCGCATTGACGCGCTCCACAACGTTGTCAGCCGCCCCGCCCGCGAGCAGGGCAGCATGTATCACATTTGAACGCCCAAATGCCAAATCCAATTGGCCGGACGTGAATTCCCTGATCACCAGCACCCGCGCCGCCTGCGCGCCGCGCTTGTGCAGCGCGCCCGCCAGCTTGCGGATCCCATCGTCGCCGGCATCGGCGGCGTGGATCAACCCCTTCGGCGCGGCCCGCCCGGTCAGGGTGGCCTCGACCTTGGAAAAGCCGGTCACCACCAGCCCCGCCTTGCGGGCAAACCCGAGCGCCCCCAGCGCGGCCTGCGCCAGGAGCGCGTCGACCGTGTCGGCGAGCCCCGGCTCGACCTTGACCTCCGCCTTGAAGCCGCGCCCGAACAGGCGCTTCTTCTCGGCCGCCTCGACGGCGAGGCGCGAGGCTTTCACCCACACGCCCCGGCCGGGCAGGTTTTCCTTCAGATCCGGCACCACCCGACCCTCTGGGTCGAGCACGAACCGGATCAATTGCTCCACCGGCATCGATTGCCGGGTGACGATGCACTGGCGCTCGGTCGGTTCGTTCTTGCGGGGCATGGTCCCGCCCTCCCGAATGTGCCTTGCGGCGCGCAAAATGGTCGTCGCGGCGTGGCCGGACGCGGGGACGACGCCCCGCGACCCGCCGTCACCGGTCGCGGATTACGCCGACGGCTCCTCGTCCTCGACGACGACTTCTTCCTCGCTCGCCGCCTCGACCCAGCCGGCGGCGATGCGCGCCGCCATGACGATCGCCTCGGCATCGGCCCGCGACAGCTCGAAGCCGGTGAGATAGCCCTCGTGCTTGATCGTCTCGCCGTTCTTGCGCTCGTTCCAGCCGACGAGATCGTCGGTGGCGCAGCCGGCAAGATCCTCGACCGTCTTGATGCCTTCCTTGCCGAGCTTGACCATCATCGCGCTGGTGACGCCGGCGACGTCCTTCATCGCATCCTCGACGCCCAGTTCCTTGCGGGCAGCGTCGTTCTCGGCCTCGATGCGGGCGAGATAGTCGTTGGCGCGGTTCTTGATTTCCTCGGCGGTATCGTCGTCGAAGCCCTCGATCGAGGCGATGTCGGAGCCGTCGACATAGGCCAGTTCCTCGATGGTCGAGAAGCCCTCGGTCGCCAGCAGCTGCGCCACCACTTCGTCGACGTCGAGGGCATCCATGAACAGCGTCGTGCGTTCCTGGAATTCCTTCTGCCGCCGCTCGGACTCTTCCTGCTCGGTCAGGATGTCGATGTTCCAGCCGGTCAGCTGCGAGGCCAGCCGAACGTTCTGGCCGCGACGGCCGATCGCCAGCGACAGCTGGTCGTCGGGAACCACCACGTCGATGCGGCCCGCGTCCTCGTCCAGCACCACCTTGGCGACTTCCGCCGGCTGCAGCGCGTTGACGATGAACGTGGCGGCATCCTGCGACCACGGAATGATGTCGATCTTCTCGCCCTGCAGCTCGCCGACCACCGCCTGGACGCGCGAACCGCGCATGCCGACGCAGGCGCCGACCGGGTCGATCGACGAATCGCGGCTGATGACGGCGATCTTGGCGCGCGAGCCCGGATCGCGGGCAACCGACTTCACCTCGATGATGCCGTCGTAGATTTCCGGCACTTCCTGGGCAAACAGCTTGGCCATGAACATCGGATGGGTGCGCGACAGGAAGATCTGCGGCCCGCGCTGTTCGCGCCGGACGTCGTAGACATAGGCCCGCACGCGATCGCCGTTGCGGAACACCTCGCGCGGGATCAGCTCGTCGCGGCGGATGATCGCCTCGCCGCGCCCCAGGTCGACGATGACATTGCCATACTCGACCCGCTTCACCGCGCCGGAGACGATCTCGCCGATCCGGTCCTTGAACTCGTCATACTGCCGGTCACGCTCGGCCTCGCGCACCTTCTGCACGATGACCTGCTTGGCCGACTGGGCGGCGATGCGGCCGAAATCCATCGGCGGCAGCGGCTCGGCGATCATGTCGCCGACCTGCGCCGCCGGGTTGCGCAGTCGCGCGTCGTTGACGTGAATGTGGATCGCCGGGTTGTCGTACTCCTCGTCGACGACTTGCAGAAGCCGCGACAGCCGGATCTCGCCGGTGCGCGGGTTGATCTCGGCGCGGACCTCGGTCTCGGAACCGTAGCGCGAGCGCGCCGCCTTCTGGATGGCGTCTTCCATCGAGGCAAGCACGATCTGACGGTCGATGGACTTCTCGCGTGCGACCGCGTCCGCGATCTGCAGAAGTTCGAGCCGGTTGGCGCTGACTGCCATGGGTCTTGTCTCCGTCGGGTCTTTTCTCATGCTCGAACCGTCTGTCCGGTCGGCATGGGTTCAAGCCTCAGTTCCGTTTTCGTCTTGCCGGGATGCGCTCAACGAGCCTTCTTGCGATACCGTCCGGGCCCGCGAACCGACCCCTTCGGGCCGGCCGGCTTCGGCTCGGGGGCATCCTCGACCTCGTCGGGCTCCGCCTCGTCCGGCATGTCCAGTTCCTTCAGCGCCTGCTTGCCGGCCCTGAGCGATGCCGCGATCAACTCGTCCGTCAGGACCAGCTTGGCCTCGGCGATCTCGTCGAACGGCACCCAGAACGTATCCTTCGGCGGCTCCGCCGGCGCATCGGTCTCGGCCCGGCCCTTGGCGGGCTTGGCCTCGATCTTGATGCCGACCGTGTCGCCCTCGACGCCGAGCAGCATGCCGCGGAACCGCTTGCGCCCCTCGAACAGGCGCGACAGCTCGACGCGAGCCTCATGATCGGCGAAACGCACGAAATCCGACCGGCGCACCAGGATGCGATCGATGCCGGGCGAGGAGATCTCCAGCCGGTAGGCGGCGGTGATCGGATCGTCGGCATCGAGCACGGGCGACAGGTTGCGGCTGATCGCCTCGCAGTCGTCGACGCTGAACGTGCCGTCCTCGCGCTCGGCCATGATCTGCAAGGTCATGCCGCCCTGGCTGGAAATCTTCACCCGCACCAGGCGAAAGCCGAGATCCTCGATCACCGGCTCGGCGATCGCCGCCACCCGGGCTTCGAGACCGGTTTCGGAAATCAGGCGGGGCTCATGACGCGATGCGCTCAAAGACGGCTTATCCTCGACAGCGATGCCCCGATAACAAAAAAGAGCGGGTCCCTTCCGGGCCCCACCCTCGGTTTGCTCTTGATCGGAGCATCCAGAGATGAATGACTTGGGCTCGGCTTCTACCCCGGTTTTCCGAGGATTTCAAGGGTATTGCAAAAGCCTTGATGCGATCGCATCTTGCTGGGGCGATTTTGCCGCAAAACGCGCGACGCGGAGTGGATCATGCAGCTTGAAGACGCGGTCGATCGGGCAAAAAACCTGATCCAGCTGATGTTCAGGGGCGAAGAGATCTCGCATTTGGGAGTCGAGGAAGCCGAGCTGGATCGCGAAAGCGGCAAGTGGCGGATCACCGTCGGCTTTGCCCGGCCCTGGAATACGGCCAGGGATGCACTCTCGGTGATCAGCGGCGTTCCGACCGTCAGCCGCGCGCAGAAGGTCGTGACCATTGACAACGCCACCGGCGATCTCGTTTCGATCAAGAATCACGATATCAACTAGCCGATGAAACGATCGATCATCATCGATACGAACTTGTTGGTATTGTTGATTGTCGGACTCGTCGAACCGAAATACATCGAAAAACACAAGCGATGCGCCGGATTTTCACTCGGCGATTTCAAATCGCTCAGTGCTCATGTCGCTATCGCCGACAAGCTCGTGCTGTTGCCGCACACCCTGTCGCAAACATCCGACCTGCTGCGCTCTGGTCTTAAGGGCGAGGCGCAGGCCCGGTTGTCCATGGCATTCAGGGCTCTTGTCGACGTCAACGAGGAACGGCTGATCCCGAGCCGGCTTGCGGTGGCGCGGCCGGAGTTCGCGCGACTGGGTCTGACCGATGCGGTTCTGCTGGCAAGCCTCGATGCCGGCACGGTCCTGCTCACCGTCGATCACGACCTGCATGCCGCCGCGCTGTCGCGGGGACTCAATGCGCTGCATTTCAATCAAATCCGCCCGCGTGCCCCCGCCTGATTCGATCCGCTTGGCAACCGGGGCCGTTCCGCTCTAACGTCGGGTGGCGCGGCCGGGCTGTCGGTCGCGGATTGACGATCGGGGATGGCTCATTCCATGCGCCGGGGTTTCATCTGTGGCGGGTCGTGGCTCGTCGACAAGAACAAGACCATCGATGCCTGGCCCGCCGAGGAGGCGGTGGCGTCGATTGTCGCCGAGAACGCCCAGGGCGGCGGCTCCGGCTTCAACATGGCGGTGGACCTGAAGAAGCTGGACGAAACCATCCCGGTCGCGGCGATGGGGCTGGTCGGCGACGATCCCGAGGGCAAGTTCCTGCTGGAAATGTGCCGCTTCCACGGCATCGACCGCCGCGGTCTCGTCGTCGACGACGGCGCCCCCACCTCCTGCACCGATGTCTACGTCGCCCGCTACACCGGCAAGCGCACCTTCTTCCACCGCCAGGGCGCCAATGCCCGGCTGTCGCCCGACGATTTCGACTTCGCCGATTCCAACGCCCGCGTCCTGCATCTCGGCCTGCCCGGCCTGCACGAAACCCTCGATTCGCCGTGGGGCGACGATCCGAGCGGCTGGGTCAGCGTCCTGCGCCGCGCCCGCGACGCCGGGCTGGCCACCAATCTCGAACTCGTCTCGGTCGCGCCGGCCCGCATCGCCGATCTCGCCCGTCCCTGCCTGCCCCATCTCGACAGCCTGATCGTCAACGACTTCGAGATCGGCGCCGTCGCCGGGCTCGCCACCCTCCGCGACGGCGCGACCGACATCGACGCCGTCGCCGCCGCCGCCGAATCGGTGCTGGCGCTTGGCGCCATGGGCTTCGTCGCGGTGCATTTCCCCCGTGGCGCCGTGCTGGCGGCCCGCGATGGAACCCGCCTGCGGCTGCCGTCCCTCGACGTGCCGCGCTCGGCCATCGCCGGCACCAACGGCGCCGGCGATGCCTATGCCGCCGGCCTGCTCTACGCCCTGCACCAGGGCGCCGGCTACGACGAGGCCATGCGGCTCGCCGCCTGCGTCGCCGCCGCCAGCCTGCGCGCCGTCGATACCACCGGCGCCGTCGACATCGCCGGCAACTGCCAGGCGCTCGCCCTGTCCTGGGGCTGGGGACCGGCGATCTGAGCGTCCGCCGATCCGGCTTGCGCGCCGGCGCGTGGATAATTTAACGTGCTGAACATAAGTGGCGAAAACGCCCGTGCTCCCCGAGGAGGAAGCCCCCGTGAAACGCTCCGAAATCAACGAGATCATGCGCCGGTCGGATGACTTCATCCGCTCCTTCGGCTTCCGCCTGCCGCCCTTCGCCTACTGGACCGCCGACGATTATCGCCGCCACGGCGCCGCCGCCGGCGGCATCCGCTCCGCCCGGCTCGGTTGGGACATCACCGACTACGGCCTCGGCGACTACGACAAGACCGGCCTGTTCCTGTTCACCACCCGCAACGGCCGGCTCGCCGACCTCGCCCGGGGGCGCGGCATGCTCTATGCCGAGAAGATCATGATCGTCCGGGATCGGCAGTATTGCCCGATGCACCGCCACAATCTGAAGGCCGAGGACATCATCAATCGCGGCGGCGGCACGCTGGCGCTCGAACTCTACATGTCCGATGCCGATGGCCGCATCGACCAGCGCGCCGGCGTCGAGGTCCCCACCGACGGCCTCGTCCGCACCCTGCCGGCCGGCGGCGTGCTGAAACTCGCCCCCGGCGAGAGCGTCACCCTGCTGCCCGGCGTCTGGCACGCCTTCTGGGGCGAGGACAAGGACGTGCTCGTCGGCGAGGTCTCGACCGTCAACGACGACCTAACCGACAACATCTTCGCCGATCCGATCGGCCGCTTCCCCGAGATCGAGGAAGACGTCGATCCCTGGCATTTCCTCGTCGGCGACTACGACAAGTTCCTCGGCACCGCCGCATGACCACCGTCATCGGCCTCGATATCGGCACCTCGGCGGTCAAGGCGGTGCTGGTGGACGCCGCGACCCAGGCGCTGGTGGCCACCGCCTCGCGGCCGCTCGGCATCTCCCGCCCGCATCCGCTGTGGTCGGAGCAGGACCCGGCCGACTGGTGGCAGGCCGCGCTCGCGGCCCTCGCCGGCCTGCGCCACGCCGCCCCCGCCGCCTGGGCCGGCGTCCGCGCCATCGGACTTTCCGGCCAGATGCACGGCGCCGTCCTGCTCGGCGCCGGCAACGAGGTGCTGCGCCCGGCGATCCTGTGGAACGACGGCCGTTGCGAACCCGAATGCCGCGAGCTGTCGCTGCGCGTTCCGCGCATCGGCGAGATCGCCGGCGTGCCGCCGGTGCCGGGCTTCACCGCGCCGAAGTTGCTGTGGGTCGCCCGCCACGAACCCGATATCTGGGCCCGGCTGCGGTTGCTGCTGGTGCCGAAGGACTATGTCCGCCTGCGCCTGACCGGCGAGGCCGCCACCGACATGAGCGATGCCGCCGGCATGCTGCTGCTCGACGAGGCCGCCCGCGACTGGTCGCCGCCGCTGCTGGAGGCCGTCGGCCTCACCCGGCTGCAATTGCCAAGCCTGCATGAAGGCCCGCAGCCGACCGGCTGCCTGCGCCCGGACATTGCCGCCGAACTCGGCCTGCCGCCCTCGACCATCGTCGTTGCCGGGGCCGGCGACGCCGCCGCCGGCGGCATCGGCATCGGCGCGGTCGACGAGGGCGACGCCTTCCTGTCGCTCGGCACGTCGGGGCAATATTTCATCTCGACCGAAGCCTACCGGCCGGCGCCCGAATCGCTGGTGCACGCCTTCGCCCACGGCCTGCCCGGCCGCTACATGCAGATGGCGGCCCTGCTCAACGGCGCCAGCGCGCTGGCGTGGGCGGCCTGGGTGCTGGCACCGGAGCGCGCCGCCGCCGACGAGGCCGGGGCCATCGCCATGCTGCTCGCCGAGGTCGCCGCCGGCCCCGACCGGCCGTCGCCGGTGATCTTCCTGCCTTATCTCTCCGGCGAGCGCACGCCGCACAACGATCCCCACGCCCGCGGCGTCTTCTTCGGCATGGACGGCGCCACCACCCGCGCCGACATGACCCGCGCCGTCATCGAGGGCGTCGCCTTCGCCTTTGCCGAGGTGCAGGACGCCCTTGCCGCCGCCGGCGTGCGCGCCTCAAGGCTCGGCGCCATCGGCGGCGGCGCCCGCAGTCCGCTGTGGCTGCAGATCTTCGCCGACGTGCTGGAGCGCCCGATCGAGACCTATGCCGGCGCCGAATCCGGCCCCGCCTTCGGCGCCGCCCGCCTGGCGCTGGTCGGGCTCGGCGGCACCATCGCCAACGTCTGCCTCAAGCCGCCGGTGCACGCGGTGATCGAGCCCGACCCGGCCCGGGTCGCCGCCTATACCCCGTCGCTGGTGCGCTTCCTGCGGCTCTACCCGGCGCTGAAGTCGGAGTTCCGTCGCGACTGAATTTGCCTCGGGCAGACCATCGCGACTTGAAATAAAACCGCGACTCGAGACGATTACGTCACGCGATGTCTGCGAAAAGGTGCTAGACGACTGCGCGGCGACAAGTTGATGCAATCGGTTTATTCGCGATTAACCGGCCGATGTTAGGATCCGTTCCGTGGAGAACGCTCCACGGGAGTTGATCCGATGGAAGTCGAAGCCGCCGCCACCATGCTGACCGCCCAGATGGACGCGCGCACCCAGTTCATGGCCGCGAAGTTCCTCAAGCAGAACGCCGACGCCACCGCCGCTGTCGCCGGCCTGATCGAGGCCGGTCAGAACAGCCTCGACAGAATCGTCGCCGCCGCTGGCCCCGGCAAGGGCGGCATCGTCGACGTCAGCGTCTGACCTCCAGTCTCGTCGCCCGCAAACCGTCGTTCTGGCCGGTGGCCGTTGACGCCACGGCGGCCGCCCGAATCGTGTCCTAGAGCCCCGCCATCGGCCGGGGCCTCGACCCGTCGAAGAACCGTCCGATGCGGAAGTCGCGGGGATCGACGATCGGCTTTGCCCCGGTGATCATGTCGGCGACCAGATGCCCGGCCCCCGGCCCGATGCCGAAGCCGTGACCGGAAAAGCCGGTCGCGACGATCAGCCCGCCAATCCCGTCGACCGGCGAGATCACCGGCACCGCATCCGGCGTCGCGTCGATGAACCCGGCCCAGGACTGCACCGGCTGCGCCGCGCCGAACGCCGCGAACCGCCGCTTCAGCCGCTCGAACGCCTGGTCGAGATAGCGCTGGTCCGGCGCCGGATCGAGCACCCGGCATTTCTCGTAGGGCGAAATCCGGTCGAGCGGCACTTTGCCGCCTTCCAGCCATTCCGCCAGGAATCGCTCGTTCAGCCGCAGCTTCAGCGACTTCGCCTCCATTTGCAGCGCCGGCAGGAAGTCGAGGAAGAAGCGGAAACTGTCCGGCACGATCGGCACGACGTTCACATGGCCGTTGGCGATGGTGTAGCCGCCGTCGGCGCGCTTGCGGAAGGCGAATTCCGTGTCCCACAACGCCGCCTCCGGCGCCCCCGCCAGCGGCGCGGTGCGGAACACGCTGGCGCGCACCTTCAACTGCGGCAGGTCGACGCCGAGATCCTTGAGGAACCGCCGCGACCACGCCCCGCCGGCCACCACGACCTGCGTCGTCCGGATCGTGCCGCGCTCGGTCACCGCCGCGACGATCCGCCCGCCGGCGGTCTCCACCCCGCGCACGGCGCAGTCGGTCAGCATCGTCGCCCCGTTCCGCCGCGCCGCCTCGGCGATGGCGGAGGCGGCCTTCTGCGGCTCGGCCCGGCCGTCGCTGGCGCAATGGAGCGCCGCCGGCGCCGGCCTGGCGTCGCCCGGCATCAACCGGGCGAGATCGGCGCCGGAGATGAGTTCAGCCGCGATGCCCGCCTGCGCCGCGTCGGCGATCCAGCGGCGGTAGTCCTCGACCACCCCGTCATCCTTGGCCGAGAACACGATGCCGGTGGTGGCAAAGCCGGTATCGCCGCCGATGCGCGCGTCCATGCCCTCCCACAGCCGCAGCGCCTCGCGGATCAGCTCGAATTCGCGCGGATCGCGCTTGGCCTTGCGGCACCAGCCCCAATTGCGGCTCGATTGCTCGCCGCCGACATGGCCCTTTTCGCAAAGCACCACTTTCAGGCCGCGCTCCGACAGATACAGCGCCGCCGTCGTGCCGATGATGCCGGCGCCGACAATGACGACATCGGCGGCCTCGGGCAGCGCGATGTCGGAGGAAACGGGAACGACTTGGGGACCCATGCGCGGCTCCGGCGGGTTGAGGTGAAACCCCGACCTTAGCAGCGCCGGCGCCCGCCGGCAGCCTGTCCGGGGAAGCCCAGCCCTGCATCGGTGCCGGCGACCAATTGTCTCGCCCCCCGACGTCCGCCCAAGCTCTCCCTTCTTCCCGCCAGCGGCGAGAAGGTGCCGCGCCGCGCCGGATGAGCGACGCCGGCGCCAGCCGCCTCAGCCCTTGCCGCCGCGCTTTCGCTCCTTGGTCCAGCGCTTGACCAGCATCTCCCGCTTCAGCCGGCTCAGCCGGTCAATCCAGAACACCCCGTCGAGCTGGTCGATCTCGTGTTGCAGGCAGACCGACAGGAAGCCGTCGAACGTCGCTTCATGCGGGTCGCCGCCGAGATCCCGCCAACTCACCCGGCAGCTCGCCGGCCGCTCCACCTCGGCGGTGGCGCCGGGCATCGAGACGCTGCCCTCGGTGTGCCGGGCGCGGTCGGCGCTTTGCCATTCGAGCCGCGGATTGACGAAGACCCGCACGCCGTCCTGCGCCGACAGCTCCAGTACGACCACCCGCCGGGCGATGCCCACATGCGGCGCGGTGATGCCCACGCCCGGCGCCGCCCGCATCGTGTCGAGGAGATCCCCCGCCAGGCGTTCGAGCCCGGCATCGAAGTCGCTCACCTCGGCCGCCGCTTGCGCCAGGCGCGGGTCTGGATAGGAAACGATCGGCAGCACGGCCATGGACGATACCTTCCGGCGACGGGAGCGGGCGCCGCCGACGGCATATCCCGCCGGGCGGTGGGGCGGCAAGGTCGCGGCCGGCGGGCTGTCACCACTCCATCCGGTCCGCCAGCCGCCCTTCAGGCATCCGACGATGCGGCGAGCGGCGTCTCGGGCAGCGGATCGCCGAGCGGGTCGGGTCCGAAGCGGTTGGCGCCGCTTGTGCCGCGCAGGAAGCCGATTTCGACGAAGCCCCACAGCGCCAGCGGCACGGCGATGAACAGCAGCACCTCCAGCGCCCGCCCGCCGGCCTGCGCCATCAGCCCCAACAGTTCCGGCAGCACCAGCATCGGCAGCAGCATCCAGGCCGATCGGTCGCGATCATGCAGCCGCCGCGCCGACACGGCGAGGTTCAGCCACAGCGCCGCCGCGAGCGCCGGCACGAACACCGCGAAGGCGGCGCGACCGAGATACGGCTGCAGCATGATGCTGATGGCCAGCGCCGCGACCACCAGGATCGTCAGCCGGATCGCCATGCGCCAATAGCTCAGGCGGCCGCTTCGCCCGTCGAACAACGCCCAGCCTGGAACCGCCATGCCCGCCTCCCGCGTGCTTGTCGCCGGCAAACCCGTCGCCGACGATCAAACTGCCGCAGGGAAATAGGACGAAGGCGGGTATCGCGTCAATCGCGCAACAGCTCGTTGATCGAAGTCTTCGAGCGGGTGCGTTCGTCGACCCGCTTGACGATGACGGCGCAATAGAGATTGGGGCCCGGCTCGCCGTTCTTCATCGGCTTGCCCGGCATGGTGCCGGAAACCACGACCGAATAGGCCGGCACGCGGCCGATGAACACTTCGCCGGTCTCGCGGTCGACGATCTTGGTCGACATGCCGATATAGACGCCCATGCCGAGCACGGCGCCTTCCTCGACGACGACGCCCTCGACCACTTCCGAGCGGGCGCCGATGAAGCAATTGTCCTCGATGATCACCGGGCCGGCCTGCAGCGGCTCCAGCACGCCGCCGATGCCGACGCCGCCGGAGAGGTGGACGTTCTTGCCGATCTGGGCGCAGGAGCCGACGGTTGCCCAGGTGTCGACCATCGTGCCCTCGCCGACCGAGGCGCCGAGATTGACGAAGGACGGCATCAGCACGACGTTGGGGGCGATATGGGCCGAGCGGCGGACGACGCAGCCGGGAACGGCGCGGAAGCCCGCCTTTTCGAAGTCGAGCGCCCGCCAGCCGTCGAACTTCGACGGCACCTTGTCCCACCAGGTGGCGTCGCCGGGGCCGCCCTTGATCACGCTCATCGGGTTGAGGCGGAACGACAGCAGCACCGCCTTCTTCAGCCACTGATTGACGCTCCAGACGCCGTCCTTCTTCTCGGCGACGCGGGCCTGGCCGCGATCGAGCAGGTCGAGCGAGGTCTCGACGGCGTCGCGGATCTCGCCGGCGGTGTGGATGCCGACATTGGCGCGATCCTCGAAGGCGGCGTCGATGATGCGGGCAAGCGCGACGGTGTCGATGTGGCTCATGTTCGGTGGCTCCCGCGAGGGTCAGGGTCGTTTGGCTGGCGCGCACCCTACCCGGAGCGCGTTTCGAGTCAACCGCCGAGACGACTGGCAAATGGGCGCGGGTG
>JAEULV010000107.1 GCA_016793065.1 Hyphomicrobiaceae bacterium | reverse complement strand
TGCTTAAGTCCCGGCTCCTTCGTATGCCGGAATGCGGGCAGCCGACATCCGAAATGCCCTCATGCTGCCCCCGACCTAAAAATCTTGAGGGCAATCTTTCGTGAATGAAATCATAACTATTTGATTTGATTGGTGAGCTCGATGGGATTCGAACCCATGACCCCATGATTAAAAGTCACGTGCTCTACCGACTGAGCTACGAGCTCTCACCATCCTTGCGCCGGCCGCGACAGCGGCGGCGGTTGTGTCGATGCGGTTGGGGGAGGGTCGGCAATCGCACCCTCGACTTCCGGAAAAGTCGCCGCCCGATCCGTCGGGAGGCCCGGTCAACGCTGATCCGGACGAAAGGGCAGGGCCCCAGGCAACAGGATCACGATGCGGCGCGGACCATAAGGATGCGGCCGCCGTCGGTCAATGCCCGAAATCTCGCGCCTGTGCATAGGTGAAAGGCCCCGCGCCGGGTCGGGCCGATTTCATCGCCGCATCGGCGCGAGCCAAATGCCGCGAGCCTGGCGCCGCCAAGCAATCCGCCCGCGTGCCGCCGCGCCACGGTCGCGGTCCGGCGCTTGATCTCGCGGGTTTGCCCGCCTCGCTGCCGATTGCTGACAAAAAATGAATCCGCCCTGAACCTTGCCCGCCGCCGTCGCGACCAATCAGCAAGGAAGCGCCACGGTGTTGGCGCGGGGAGGTTCAGATGGTCTCGCATTCCGGCTCCGGTCTTTTCCGCCTCGCGCTGCTGCAGGCCGCGACCGCGCTTTCGGTGCTCGCCCTTGCCGGCCTGGTCGGCCTCGTCGCCGGCAGCTGGAGCGAAGCCGGCAAGCAGACGATGAAATGGCAGGGCGGCGCCATCCTCGCCCCCGCCGGCAACGCCGATCCGCTGCTGCCGGCCGCCAAGGGCGATCGCGGCGTCTTCACCGTCGGCGTCGTCTACGGGCCGGCGTCCGACCGCGTCGTCGACGCCCACCACCTGGTCCTCGCCGCCATCGCCGCACCGACCGCGACGCGCTGATCGCCCGTAACCGGCCGCCCCGGCCCCTTGACAACCGCCGCCGCTCTCGTGTGTGCTGCGGCCATGGGGTTCATCGCGACATCCCCGTGAGGCGTCAGCCCAAAGTTCGCGTCCATATCGCCCGTGCCGCCCTGTTGCCGGCGCGAGGAAGGGACGCACGATGCCTTCACCCACTGAAATCACCACGGCGCAACTGATGCGGCGGATCGGGCTTGCCGATTCGCCGCTGATCGTCGATGTGCGGACCCAGGCGGATTTCGCCGCCGATCCGCGCGTCATCCCGACCTCGCTCCGCCGCGACTGGAACGACGTGCGGCAATGGGCGGCGGATCTTCCCGCCGGCAAGGTCGTCGTCGTCTGTCATCGCGGCCTGAAGCTCAGCCAGGGCGTCGCGGCGTGGCTGCGTCACGCCGGGCGCGATGCCATCACGCTCGAGGGCGGTCATGCCGCCTGGGTCGACGACGGCGGAATGCTGGTCGGCGGCGTTGCCGGCAGGGTGCCGCCCGGCGCCGAGGCAACCGTCTGGGTGACGCGGGCGCGGCCGAAGATCGACCGGGTTGCCTGCCCGTGGCTGATCCGACGCTTCATCGACCGCAACGCCGTGTTCCTGTTCGTCGAGCCGGGGCAGGTCGCGGCGGTGGCGGAACGGTTCGGCGCGCAGCCCTTCGATATCGAGGGAGCGTTCTGGAGCCATCGCGCCGATGGCTGCAGCTTCGACACGATGATCGGCGAATTCGGCCTCGGCTCGCCGGCGCTCGACCGCCTGGCGCTGATCGTGCGCGCTGCCGATACGGCGCGGCTGGATCTGGCGCCGCAGGCGGCCGGCTTGCTCGCCATGTCCCTCGGCCTGTCGCGCATCTACCGCGACGACCTTGCCCAGGTCGACGCTGCAATGTCACTTTACGATGCGATGTACCGCTGGTGTCGCGATGCCGGCGACGAAACCCATGACTGGCCGGGAACGCGGATGATGACGGGAACAGGGGCATGAGCGGCGTGATCGCGGACGAACGAGTGGCCCAGCCGATTGCCCATCCAGACCTTGGCGACATCACCCGGGTCTTTGCCCGCATCGGCGTCCTGTCGTTCGGCGGGCCGGCGGGACAGATCGCGCTGATGCACAAGGTGGTGGTCGACGAGCGGCGCTGGCTGTCGGAGGCGCGGTTCCTGCACGCGCTGAACTATTGCATGCTGCTGCCCGGACCGGAAGCACAGCAATTGGCGACCTATATCGGCTGGTTGCTGCACGGTTGGCGCGGCGGTGTCATCGCCGGCCTGCTGTTCATCCTGCCGGGCTTTGCCGTGATCATGGCGCTGTCGACGCTCTATGCGCTGTTCGGCCAGTCGAACCTGCTCGGCGCGGTGTTCTTCGGCCTGAAGGCGGCGGTGCTGGCGATCGTCATCGAGGCGGTGATCAAGGTCGGCCGCCGGGCGTTGAAGACCCGCTTCGCGCTGGTGCTGGCCGCGGCGGCGTTCGTGGCGATCTTCCTGTTCGATCTGCCGTTTCCGCTGGTGGTGGCGGGCGCCGCCGTGGCCGGTTTGGCTGTCTCGCGCTGGCGGCCCGGCTGGCTGGTGGCGGGCGGCCATGGCGGCGGCGCCAAGGCCGACGATGCCGTCTATCTCGACCTGCCGGCGCGGGCAGCGGAGCCCGGCTGGGGCCGCGCCGCGCGGTTGCTTGCCCTGTGGGGGGCGATCTGGGCGGCGCCGGCGCTGGCGCTGGCGCTGCTGCTCGGTCCGGGCATCTTCGACGACATCGCCCTGTTCTTCGCCCGGATGGCGGTGGTGACGTTCGGCGGCGCCTATGCGGTGCTGGCCTATGTCGGCCAGGCGGCGGTCGCGGATTTCGGCTGGCTGAAGCCAGGCGAGATGCTCGACGGACTGGCGCTGGCCGAGACGACACCCGGGCCGCTGATCCTCGTCCTCACCTTTGTCGGCTTCCTCGCGGCGTTTCGCGCGCCGATGGGGCTCGATCCGCTGACGGCGGGGCTGATCGGCGGGGCTCTCGCCACCTGGGTGACATTCGCGCCGTGTTTCCTGTGGATCTTCCTCGGCGCTCCGCATGTCGAGCGGCTTCGGCAGAACCGGGCGCTGGCGGCGGCGCTGTCGGCGATCACGGCGGCGGTCGTCGGCGTCATTCTCAATCTGGCGATCTGGTTCGGCATCAATGTGCTGTTCGCCCGGGTGGCGGAGCGGACGGTCGGGCCGCTGCGGCTGCTCGTCCCCGACGTCGCCTCGCTCGACTGGATGGCGGTTGCCCTGTTCGCGCTCGCCTGCGTCGCGCTTTTCCGGCTGCGCCTCGGCGTGCCGGCGACGCTTGCCCTGTGCGCCGCCTGCGGCCTCGGACTGAAGCTGGGACTGGCCTGAAACGGCGGTCGCGACGGCCGGCGCGCGGGCAGGGCGAGCGGCATGCGGCCGGTTTTGGCCTTGACAAACCGGACCTTTGCGCCTATCCGCCGCTCCATTCCACACGCGGGGTCGGGTGTCGGGACGGGTCTTGGCTCGTCGTGACCATCCAACCGGTGAATATCACACGTCGATCGGTCCGGTTCGTCCGGGCCCGGCGCACCCCGCGGAGGCCAAACCGGTAAACGAAGGATACGAGAGCAATGGCTCTTCCTGATTATGACATGCGCGGCCTGCTTGAGGCCGGCGTCCACTTCGGCCACCAGAAGCACCGCTGGAACCCGAAGATGGCCAACTTCATCTTCGGCACCCGCAACAACATCCACATCATCGACCTCGCCCAGACGGTGCCGCTGCTGCACCAGGCGCTGAAGGCCGTGTCGGATACCGTTGCCCGCGGCGGTCGTGTGCTGTTCGTCGGCACCAAGCGCCAGGCCCAGGAGCCGGTCGCCGACGCCGCCAAGCGTTCGGCCCAGTACTTCGTCAACAGCCGCTGGCTCGGCGGCATGCTGACCAACTGGAAGACCATTTCCCAGTCGATCGCGCGTCTGCGCAAGGTCGATGAAGTTCTGGCCAACCCGGTCGGCCTGACCAAGAAGGAACGCCTGAACCTCGACCGCGAGCGCGTCAAGCTCGAGCGCGAGCTCGGCGGCATCAAGGACATGGGCGGCTTGCCGGACCTGCTGTTCGTGATCGACACCAACCGCGAGGCGATCGCCATCCAGGAAGCCAAGCGTCTTGGCATCCCGGTTGCCGCGATCCTCGACTCGAACTGCGATCCGGACGGCATCAATTTCCCGATCCCGGGCAATGACGACGCCGGCCGCGCGATCCAGATGTACTGCGATCTGTTCGCTCGCGCCGCCATCGACGGCATCTCGCGCGCCTCGGGCGACGCCGGCTACGACGTCGGTGAGTCGGAAGTGCTGCCGGAAGAGCCGGCGCTGGCCGAAGGCTGAGCCCTGGGCGCCCCGTTGCGGGCGCCTTGACGATAGCCGCTCCGACGAAATCGCGGGGACGCCGGTGGCGTCCTCGTTTTTCGTGCAGCCCGTCGCGGGATTTTGCGCAAGTTTGCGCCATGTCATCGCGGCGACATGCGGGAGTCGCAATGAGCCTGACGTCGCGCGGCGTGGCCGGAAACGCCCGGATTCGCGCGGGCCACGTGCCAGGCCGCCGGCGACACCTCGATTTTCAACGCTTCCGTCCTTCGGCGGCGGCGACCGTCCAAGGACGGACCTGTAATCGGCCGCCGAATGCGGGCGGCCCCAAGAGGCGACATATGACCACCATTACCGCTTCCCTCGTCAAAGAACTCCGCGACATGACCGGCGCGGGCATGATGGACTGCAAGGCCGCTCTGACCGAGACCGCCGGCGACAAGGAAGCCGCCGTCGACTGGCTGCGCAAGAAGGGCCTCGCCAAGGCCGCCAAGAAGTCGGGCCGCACCGCGGCCGAGGGCCTCGTCGGCGTTGCCAGCTCCGGCACCAAGGCGAGCGTCATCGAACTGAACTCCGAGACCGACTTCGTGTCGCGCAACGAGCAGTTCCAGGCGCTGGCCCGCAAGGTGGCCGAGCTGTCGCTCGCCGCCGACGGCGACGTTGCCGCCATCGGCGCGCTGGCGTTCGAGGGTTCGGCCGGCGGCACCGTCGCCTCGGCGATCACCGAGGCCGTCGCCACCATCGGCGAGAACATGACCCTGCGCCGCGCCGGCTCGGTGTCGGTCAGCGACGGCGTCGTCGCCACCTATGTCCACGGCGCGGTCGCCGATGGCCTCGGCAAGCTCGGCGTGCTGGTCGGTCTCGAATCGACCGGCGACAAGGCCAAGCTCGCCGAGCTCGGCAAGAAGATCGCCATGCACGTCGCCGCCCACGATCCGCGCCCGGCCGCCGTGCGCACCGAGGAAGTCGACCCGGCCGTGGTCGAGCGCGAGCGCGCCATCTTCGCCGAGCAGGCCGCTGCCTCCGGCAAGCCGGCTGCCGTCGTCGAGAAGATGGTCGAGGGCCGCATCCGCAAGTTCTATGAGGAAGTGACCCTGCTGAAGCAGCACTTCGTCATCAACCCGGACGTGACCGTCGAGGGCGCCGTCGAGGCGCTGGCCAAGGAACTCGGCACCCCGGTGAAGGTCACCGCCTTCGTCCGCATGGCGCTCGGCGAGGGCGTGCAGAAGGAAGAGAGCGACTTCGCCGCCGAAGTCGCCGCCGCCGCCGGCACCAAGTGATGCAATCGCCCGTCCCGGTCGGGATGGGCGTGAAAAATCGACGCAAGGGCGCCGGATGACGATCCGGCGCCCTTCGTGTAGGTGCATGATGTCGCGGGCCGCGAGGGATTCGCGCCTTCATCGCGCCGCAAAGACGCGCTGGATGGGGTACCGGGGGGTGGTCGCTCGACCAAGAGCCCGCAGGGGCGCAAGACCGGCGCCCCGGCATGGCCACGCGCGGGTTCCGCCGCGACGGGTGGGGCGGTCGAAAGCCGCCGGAACAAGAGGATCTGTCATGTCGATTGCCTATCGCCGCGTTATCCTGAAGCTGTCGGGCGAGGCACTGGCTGGCTCGCAGGGCTACGGTATCGATCCGGCGATCATGGGCCGGATCGCCGGCGAAATCGGCCAGATCGCCGATAAGGGCGTGTCGCTCGGCGTCGTCGTCGGCGGCGGCAACCTGTTTCGCGGCGCCTGGCTGGAAAAGCAGGGCACCGACCGGGTCGTCGGCGACCACATGGGCATGCTGGCGACGGTGATGAACGGTCTGGCGCTCGGCGAGGCGCTGAAGGCGCGCGGCGTCAATGCCACCGTGCTGTCGGCGACCCCGATCCCGGAAGTGTGCGAGAGCTTCACCCAGCGCACGGCGCTTGCGGCGATGGAGCGGCCGGGGGTGACGGTGTTCGTCGCCGGCATCGGCAATCCGTTCCTGACCACCGACACCACGGCGGCGATGCGCGCCGCCGAGATGAGCGCCGATGTCATCGTCAAGGCGACCAATGTCGACGGCGTCTACACCGCCGATCCGCGCAAGGACCCGATGGCGCGGCGTTACGATCGCATTTCCTTCGACGAAGTGATCGCCAAGGGCCTCGCGGTGATGGATACGGCCGCGTTCGCACTTGCCCGCGACAACCGGATTCCGATAATCATTTTTTCCATTCACGAGCCCGGGGCGCTGCAGGCGGTGCTCGAGGGCACCGGCGTCTACACCCTGGTCGATCCGGGGGCGTGAACGCCGACCAATCTGAAAGGCCATCGCGGCCGGGATCGACCGAACGGTTCCGCCGGGCACGAGGCGAAGAAAGAACGAGGACATCATGGCCCAGGGTAAAGCGGCTCAGCCGAAATTCGACATCGACGACGTCAAGCGCCGCATGGACTCGGCCGTCAGCGTGTTCAAGGAAGAACTGGCCGGCCTGCGCACCGGCCGAGCCTCCGCCAGCCTGCTGGAGCCGATCACCGTAGAGGCTTACGGCGGCCGCAGCCCCTTGAAGGAAGTGGCGACCGTCACCGTGCCGGAGCCGCGCCTGCTGGTGGTCTCGGTGTGGGACCGGGCGCTGGCGAGCTTCGTCGACCGGGCGATCCGCGAGTCGAACCTTGGCCTCAACCCGATCGTCGAGGGCGCGACGCTGCGCGTGCCGATCCCGGAACTGAACGCCGACCGGCGCAAGGAACTGGTCAAGGTCGCCCACAAATATGCCGAGGCGGCGCGCGTCGCCACCCGGCATGTTCGTCGCGACGGCATGGACATGCTGAAGAAGGCGGCCAAGGACGGCATGCCGGAGGACGAGGAAGCCCGTCTGTCCGATCGCGTGCAGAAGCTGACCGACGAGCACATCACCGAGATCGACAAGGTGCTGGCTCACAAGGAGCAGGAAATCACCAAGGTCTGAGTCGATTGCGGTCCCGGCGCGGGCATCAGGCCCGTCGCCCGGGGCTTTCCCCTGGCCCGTTTGCGAGGACATCATGACGGCGACACCGGATGCACGCGCACCCGCCGCAGCCTCGGGCGGAGCCCCGCTGCCGCGCCACGTTGCCATCATCATGGATGGCAACGGCCGCTGGGCCAAGGCGCGCGGCCTCAACCGCACCGATGGTCACCGTCGCGGCGTCGACACGGTCCGCCGCGTGGTGCGCCGCGCCGGCGAACTGGGCATCGGCTACCTGACGCTGTTCAGCTTCTCCTCCGAGAACTGGTCGCGCCCGGCGGACGAAGTCTCGACGCTGATGATGCTGCTGCGGTTCTTCATCCGCTCCGACCTCGCCGATCTCAAGGCCCGAAATGTCCGCGTCCGCATCATCGGCTCGCGCGAGGGGGTGCCGCGCGACATCGCCGCGCTGCTCGATGAAGCCGAGATGACCACCGCCGGCAATACCGGCCTGACGCTGGTCGTGGCGTTCAACTACGGCGCCCGCCAGGAAATCGCCCGGGCGGCGCGCGAGCTGGCGCGACGGGTCGCCGCCGGCCAGTTGTCGGCCGAGGCGGTGACGCCGGAATTGCTGGCAACGGTGCTCGACACCGTCGGCATTCCCGATCCCGACCTGATCATCCGCACCTCCGGCGAACAGCGCCTGTCGAACTTCCTCTTGTGGCAGGCGGCCTATGCCGAATTCGTCTTCGTGCCGCTGATGTGGCCGGACTTCGACGAGCGCGCCTTCGAGGACGCCATCGCCACCTTCGGCGGACGCGACCGGCGCTTCGGCGGCCTCTCGGCGGGAGAGCGCTGACATGAGCCTCGGCGACGGCGCGGGTGGCGGCAAGCCGGTCTCGGAACTGCGCAAGCGGGTCATCTCGGCGCTGGTCCTCGCCCCGATCGTGCTCGGCATGGTCTGGTGGGGCGGCTACGTCTTCGCCGCGCTGGCGGCGCTGGTGTCGGTGCTGATCATCCACGAATGGACGACGATCGTCGGCGACCGCTCGCCGCTGGCGCTGGTGGGCGGCTTTGGCGCCGTGCTGGCGGCGGTCGCGCTGGCGACGGCCGGCCTGCCGGCCTGGGCGCTGCTGCCGCTGGCGATCATGACGGCGCTCGCCCTCGGCCTCGGCCACGGCTGGCTGGCGCGCGGCGTCGTCTATGCCGGCCTGACCGGCATCGCCATGGTGGCGCTGCGCTCCGCCAGCGGCGACGGGCTCAACGCCATCCTGTTCGTCATCGCCGTCGTCTGGGCAACCGACATTCTCGCCTATTTCACCGGCCGCGCCATTGGCGGGCCGAAGCTTTGGCCGCGGGTTTCGCCGAAGAAGACCTGGTCCGGTGCCGTTGGCGGCCTCGTCGGCGCCGTGATCTGCGGCGTCGGCGTCGCGATATACGCCGGCGCGCCAAACCTCGTGCCGGTGGCGCTGGTCGCGGCGGTGATGTCGGTGGCATCGCAGGCCGGCGACCTCTATGAATCGCACATCAAGCGGGTGTTCGGCGTCAAGGATTCCGGCACGCTGATTCCCGGCCACGGCGGCGTCATGGACCGGGTCGACGGCGTCATCTTCGCCGTCGTGCTGGCCGCGATCATCGGCTACGGCCATTCGGGCGGCGCCGATCTGGCGCGTGGCCTGCTGATCTGGTGAGGAGCTTGCCGTTGTCGCATCCGATCGGCCATCCGCAGTTCGGCCAGCCGCTTCGCGCGCCGGCGACCCGCCGCAAGCGCGTCAGCGTCCTCGGCGCCACCGGCTCGGTCGGGTCGTCGACGCTGGACATCGTCGAGCGCCATCCCGATCGCTACGAAGTGGTGGCGCTGGTCGCCGGCCGCGATGCCGCCGGCCTGGCGCAATTGGCGCGTCGCTTCAACGCCCGCTTCGCCGCCCTCGCCGACCCGGCGGCCAGGCCTGACCTGGCGCAATTGCTCTCCGGCTCCGGCATCGCCTGCGGGGCAGGAGCCACGGCGGTGGCCGAGGCGGCCTCGATGCCGGTCGACCTGGTGATCTCGGCGATCACCGGCGCCGCCGGGCTGAAGCCGACGCTGGCCGCCATCGAGGCCGGTTCCGTCGTCGGCCTCGCCAACAAGGAATCGCTCGTCTGCGCCGGCGACATCATGACCCGCGCCGCCCGCGCCCGCGGCCTGCCGCTGCTGCCGGTCGACAGCGAGCACAACGCCATCTTCCAGGCGCTGCAGGGCTCGTCGATGGACGAGGTCGAGATGATCACGCTGACGGCCTCGGGCGGGCCGTTCCGCACCTTCAGCCGCGAGGCGATCGCGGCGGTCAGCGTCGAGCAGGCGCTGAAGCACCCCAACTGGTCGATGGGCGCCAAGATCACCATCGACAGCGCCTCGCTGATGAACAAGGGGCTGGAGGTGATCGAGGCCTCGCACCTGTTCGGCGTCGGCACCGACCGGCTGAAGGTGGTGGTGCATCCGCAATCGGTGATCCACGGCATGGTCGCATATCGCGACGGCTCGGTGATCGCCGAACTCGGCGCGCCCGACATGCGCACGCCGATCTCCGTCTGCATGGCCTATCCCGAGCGGATCGAGCTGCCGGTGAAGCGGCTCGACTTCGCCGCCCTCGGCACGCTGACCTTCGAAGCCCCGGATTTCGACCGGTTTCCCTGTCTCGGGCTCGCCATCGCCGCGCTCGAACGCGGTGGCGCGGCGCCGGCGGTGCTGAATGCCGCCAACGAAATCGCCGTCGCCGCCTTCCTGCAGCGGCGCCTGCCGTTCCTCGGGATAGCGGCACTGGTCGAGGCAACGCTTGGCGAATTCGAGGCGGCCGGCCGCCTCGGCGCCGCTAACGACCTGGAAACCATAATCGAAATCGATCGGATTGCGCGGATTTCGTCAACCGAACGTCTACCAGACTTCGCCAGCATGCAAACGTGATGGTGATTGCGCGGCCGGTGGCAACGCGATCGATCGCGCCCTATATCCGGGCGTTGACGCGAGTGTGGCGGGGGCCGATCACCGTCAGGGGAACGCAATGGATTTTCTGTCGTCAATCCCGAACATCCTGCTCGGCTACGGACCGCCTTTCCTGTTCGTGCTGACGATCGTGGTGTTCTTCCATGAACTCGGCCACTTCATGGTCGGGCGCTGGTGCGGCGTCGGCGTCAAGACGTTTTCGGTCGGCTTCGGCCCGGAAATGTTCGGCTTCAATGATCGCCACGGCACCCGCTGGCGGCTGTCGTGGATCCCGCTCGGCGGCTACGTCAAGTTCGAGGGCGACGAAAACGCCGCCAGCGTGCCCGACCGCGAGGCCGAGGCCGGCATGAGCGCCGATCAGCGCGCCCGCGCCCTGCAGTTCAAGCCTGTCTGGCAGCGCGCCGCCGTGGTCGCCGCCGGTCCGATCGCCAATTTCATCCTGGCGATCGTGATCTTCTCCGGCATGTTCATGTTCGCCGGCCGGGTCATGGTGGCGCCGCTGGTCGGCGCCGTTCAGGCCGACAGCCCGGCGATGGCCGCCGGCATTCTCAAGGGCGACGTGATTCTGTCGGTCGAGGGCGCCAAGGTGCGCAGCTTCTCCGACATCCAGCGCCAGATCATGAACCGGGCGGAAATGCCGACGGCGATCGAACTCGAGCGCGACGGCAAGGTCAGCGTCGTCAGCGTCGTTCCGAAGCTGTTCGAGGAAAAGACCAAGGTCGGAATCCAGCGGCGCGGGCTTCTCGGCATCCAGGCCGATACCTCGCCGGCGAATGTGGTCGTGGAGCGCTTCGGCCCGGTCGCGGCCGTGGGCGAGGCGTTCAGGGAAACCTGGTTCGTGCTGGCGCGCACCGGCGAATATCTCGGCCGGGTGATCGTCGGGCGGGAATCGGCGGATCAACTGGGCGGTCCGATCCGGGTCGCGCAGATTTCCGGCGAGGTTGCCGGGATGGGCATCCTCGCCTTGATCAACCTGACGGCGATCCTGTCGATTTCAATCGGTTTTCTGAACTTGCTGCCGATCCCCATGCTGGACGGCGGGCATCTGATGTTCTACGCCGCCGAGGCGGTGCGCGGACGTCCCTTGCCCGAACGGGCGCAGGATGTCGGCTTCAGGTTCGGGTTGGCGATCGTGCTGGCGATGTTCCTGTTCGCGACATGGAACGACCTCTGGCATCTGGTCGATCGGTATCTGGCGAGCAGGGGCTGACGGGGTCGGTTCCCAGGCGTGACCAATGCGCAACGGTCGGGGTGAAAGCATGGGGTTGTCCAACAGCTTGGCTTGCATGTGCCGTGAAAGGCTGCGAGAACCAGTGCATCGTGTGCGAGAGTCCGACATTGATCATGCGAGCCTTCGCGGCGCGCTTGGGTCCAAGAAAACACGAACTGTAAGGTTGATTCTTATGCGAACGTTGTCGATTGGGGTGAGCAAGGCCGCGATCACCGCCTGTTTGTTGGCGGTTTCGCCGGTGATTGTCGGCACCATGCCGGTGATCGGGGCGAGCGAAGCCTTCGCCGATGCGGTCTCCTCGATCCAGGTTCAGGGGAATCAGCGCGTTGAGGCGGATACCGTCCGCTCCTACATGACGATCAAGCCGGGCCGCGCCTTCGGGGCCAAGGATGTCGACGATTCGATCAAGGCGCTGTTCGCGACCGGGCTGTTCTCCGATGTCCAGATCAGCCGTGGCGGTGGTTCGCTGGTGGTCAAGGTCGCCGAGAGCCCGCTGATCAACCGCATTTCGTTCGAGGGCAACAAGCGCCTGACCGACGAGCAGCTCGGCGTCGTCGTCGAGAGCCGGCCGCGCGGCCTGATGTCGCGCGCCAAGGTCCAGTCCGACGTCCAGCGCGTTCTCGAGGCCTATCGTCGCTCGGGTCGTTTCCGCGCCTCGGTTGAGCCGAAGATCATCGAACTGCCGCAGAACCGCGTCGACCTCGTGTTCGAGGTCAACGAGGGCGACAAGACCGGCGTGTCGCAGATCAATTTCGTCGGCAATGGCGCCTTCTCCGATGGCCGCCTGCGAGACGTGGTCAAGACCCGCGAATCCGGCATCCTGAGCTGGATCCGCTCGACCGACACCTACGATCCGGATCGCCTGAATGCCGACCAGGAAATGCTGCGCCGCTTCTACATGAAGAATGGCTACGCCGATTTCCGCGTCCTTTCGGCCAATGCCGATCTCGACCGTGAAGGCAACACCTTCTACGTCACCTTCGCCGTCGAGGAAGGCGAGCAGTATCGCTTCGGTGAGATCGACGTGCAGTCGTCGATCCCGGAAGTCGACGCCAACGCCATCCGCAATGCCGTACGCACCAGCGCCGGCAGCGTCTACAACGCCGAGGAAGTCGAGAAGTCGGTCGAGGATCTGTCGATCGCCGCGGCTCGCGGCGGCTATGCCTTCGCCTCGATCCGGCCGCGCGCCACCCGCGACTATGCCAACAAGACCATCTCGATCACCTATTATGTCGAGGAAGGCCCGCGGGTTTACGTCGAGCGCATCAACGTGCGCGGCAACAGCCGCACCCGCGACTACGTCATCCGCCGCGAGTTCGACATGGTCGAGGGCGACGCCTTCAACCGCGTCATGGTCGACCGCGCCGAGCGTCGTCTGCGCAACCTGACCTTCTTCAAGAACGTCCGCGTCACCACCGAGCAGGGTTCGACCGCCGACCGCGTCATCGTCAACGTCGATGTTGACGAACAGCCGACGGGCGAAATCTCCTTCGGCGTCGGCTACTCGTCGGCCGATGGCGTCATCGGCGACCTGTCGGTGTCGGAGAAGAACTTCCTCGGTCGTGGCCAGTTCGTCCGCGCCACCATCGGCATGGGCGAGAGCAAGCGCAATTACGAGCTGTCGTTCACCGAGCCCTACTTCATGGGCTATCGCCTGTCGGCCGGCTTCGACCTGTATCAGCGTGAGAACAACTCGAACTCCTACCGCAACTACGACGAAGATACGCGTGGCGGCGGCATCCGCTTCGGCCTGCCGATCACCGATGCCTTCACCGTCGGCGTCGGCTACTCGATCTACCAGCAGGAGATCTCGGTCGCCCAAAGCTATGCCGATGGCGCTGCCGGCAACGGCGAAGTCTCGACCGCCATCAAACAGTTCCTGCAGCCGAACAATGCCTGCGGCGGCGCTCTTGGCGCTTGTACCGTTCTGTCGGGCAAGGACCTGATCTCGCAGGCCAACTGGAACCTGACCTACAACACCATCGACAACATCCAGTTCCCGCGTGACGGCATCCTGGTGAAGTTCAACCAGGACATCGCCGGCCTCGGCGGCGACGTCGGCTTCGTCAAGACGACGCTCGACGCGCGCTACTACAAGGAACTGGTGGCCGATTGGGGCCTCGTCGGCATGCTGCGCGCCCGCGCCGGCTACGTCACCGGCATCGGCAAGGGCATGCGCCTGTTCGACCAGTTCTACATCGGCGGCGAGACCATTCGCGGCTTCGAATCGTCGGGCATTGGCCCGCGCGACGCGGCCACGCGCGAATCGCTTGGCGCCAACACCTATGTCGCGGTCACGGCTGAAGCCACCGCGCCGATCCCGTTCTTGCCGGAAGAGCTCGGCTTCTATGGCTCGGTCTTCGCCGATGCCGGCGCGGCATGGGGTATCGAGAACCGGCTGAAGGGTGGCGCGACCGTCATCGGCGACTCGACCAAGATCCGCTCGTCGGCCGGCGTCGGCATCATCTGGCGCTCGCCGTTCGGCCCGCTGCGCGCCGATTTCGCCTACCCGATCACCAAGGAAACCGGCGACCAGACCCAGGTGTTCCGCTTCTCCGGCGGCACCCAGTTCTGATCCCCCAATCCGGGGCACTCTTCAAAAGCGCCGATCCGCACCCCGGACCGGCGCTTTTGCCGTTCTGGGGGAGTGCCGTCGCCGCTGGCCCCTCGCGTGTCACGGCCCGGCACGACCGCTCGCGACAAGGTGACTTCGCTCAAGGCGGTCCGGTCGGCTATATGCTCCGAATGCATCGGTGCCGATGCCGGGCCGATCCGTTCCACCAGGCTGGCGGGGAGCGGACGGCAACGGTCAGCATCGGATTGCGAGTCGCATGGCGTTCGATCCCGCGCTTGCCGGTTTCTCAGGCCTGGCGGCGGCATGAGGGGGGGATACGCGCAAACGGCAAGCGGGCGGACGCGTCGGCACAAGGTCGGGCGTCGAGCCGAGCGTCGATGGCGAGCGCCGGCCGGCAAACGCCGCATCCGGCAAGCAACGTCCGGCCGTCGCTTCGACGGCAGGGCAGGGACCTCAAGACAGGCAAGTGACATGGCGGTTGAAAGCAGCGTTTCCCTGATCGGTGCCTTTGGCGGCGGCATCCTGTCGTTCCTGTCGCCCTGCGTCCTGCCGCTGGTTCCGCCCTATCTCGCCTACATGGCCGGCGTCACGCTCGACGAATATCGCGGCGACGGCGCCGCCTCGGTCCAGCGCCGGGTGCTCGTCGCGGCACTTGCCTTCGTCGCCGGTTTCTCCACCGTCTTCGTCGCGCTTGGCGCCAGCGCCTCGCTGATCGGCCAGTTCGTGCGCGAATGGAGCGTGGTGCTGTCCTGGGTCGCCGGCATCGCCATCATCGCCATGGGCCTGCACTTCCTCGGCGTCTTCCGCATCGCGCTGCTCTATCGCGAGGCCCGCGTGCACGTCGAACGCTCCTCGCCCGGCCCGGCCGGCGCCTATGTGATGGGCCTCGCCTTCGCCTTCGGCTGGACGCCGTGCATCGGGCCGGTGCTGGCGGCGGTGCTGACGCTCGCCGGCGGCAGCGACACGGTCGGGCAGGGGGCGTTGATGCTGGCGGTCTATTCCGCCGGCCTCGGCATTCCCTTCATCCTCGCGGCGCAGTTCGCCGGCCCGTTCATGGGACTGATGAAGCGCTTCCGCGCTGCCATGCCGACGGTCGAGCGGATCATGGGCGTGGCGCTGGTGGTAACCGGTGTGATGTTCCTCACCGGCCACATGACGCTGATCGGCACCTGGCTGCTCGATACCTTCCCGGCGCTGCAATCGCTCGGCTGATCCCCCGGAGCGCACGCCTCATATCCGAGGCCGAAGGCGCCGGCGCGTCCGGAATGCCATCGGCCGTTTTCAGTGCCCGCGCGCCTCAAGCCCGCGCGGCGAACCGCGCCCGCAACGCCTCGATCGGCGCCGTCGCCAGCACCAGCCCGCCGAGGATCAGCGCGAACCCGGCACCGTGATAGCCCTCGAGCGTCTCGCCAAGGAACACCACCGACAGCAGCACTCCGTAAGGCGGCATCAGATACATGAAGATGCCGGTCACCGCCGGCCCCTTGGCGCGGATGCCGAACTGGAACGAGAGGAACGCCAGCACCGACGACACCAGCGCCAGCCCGCCGATCGACTGCCACTGCGCCAGCGTTGCGGGGAAATGTCCGGTCGCCGCCACTTCCGCCGCCGCGAACGGCGCCAGCAGCACCGCGCCGATGCCGGCGACGCTGGCGAAGGTCACCGCATTCGGCAGCGGCTTCAGTTCATCGCGCCGTGACAGCACCGAATAGACCGCCCACGACACCGAGGCGCCGAGGATCAACAGGTCGCCCGGGTTGAACCGCATCGACGCCAGCGTGGCGAGGCTGCCCTTGACCACGATCAGCGTGATGCCGGCGAGCGCCAGCACGATGCCGATCGTCTCCCGCATCCGGATCGCCCGGCCGCGAAACGCCCATTCCAGCAGCAGGATGAACACCGGCGACGAGGTGTAGATCAGCGTCGCGTTCGATGCCGTGGTATGGCGCAGCGCCACGTAGACCAGCCCGCCGCAGATCCACATCGCCAGGAACGCCATCAGCAGCAACAGCTTCCACTGCGCCCGGATCAACCCGGCGTGCTGGCGCAGGCCGGTGCCGGCGATCGGCACCAGGATGGCGAAGGCGCAGAACCAGCGCAGGAAGGCCAGCGTGAACGGCTCCACCGTCGGCACCGCCGAGCGGCCGATCACTAGGTTGGAGCAAAAGAACAGCGGCATCAGCCACAGCACCACCAGCGCGCCGAAACCGGATCGGGATTGTGCTTCGGCCATCGGCGATCGGGCTCCACTGCGGTTTCGGCGACCTCGCGGCGGCCGGGAGGCGCGGCGGTCGATGCACGCCCACGCGTCGGGCGCGGCGACACGGCGCCGGTCCGGTCTTCCTAGCCATGTTCGCAAGCAACTGCCATCACGCATCGGCGCTGACGCGCCAAGCGCTCACTGCATGGCAAGGCTCTGGCCGACGAACAGCGTCGGCACGCAGGTCGCGCCCTGCAGCTTCATCTTGGCGCAATGGCGGATGGCGTCGAGCGCATTGCCATAGGGGCCGGCGATCAGGCGCAGGTCCATGGTGCCGTCGTTGTTCTCCTCGATCCGCACCACCGGGCCGACGGCTCCGATCACCTCGGCATTGCGGGCATGGAACGCCTGCCAGGCCTGCCGCAGCTGCTGCATCGACTTGAAGCCGCCGAGATCGATGCCGAAATCCGACTTGCTCGCCTGTTCCGGCGTGATGGCCGTCGGCGCGATCTGGCCGGGACTGGCGACTTCCGCCGGGGCGGCGCGAACCGGCGCCGGTCGCGGGATCGCCACCGGCTGCGGCGGGATCGACCCGGTGACGGTCTGGTCCTCGGCCTCGACGGGCGGCGCGCTGATGCCGGCGAACATCGGCGACACGATCGGCGCGAAGGTGGCGCCCGGCAGCGGCCGGCTGACCTGATGCACCGGCTCGCTCGGCCGCGCGGCCTCCGCCATCGGCTTCGGCGGCACCGGGATCGGCTCGGCCTGCGGTTGCGCCGACGGCAGCGGGATCACCCGTGCCGGCGGAGCGGGAACCGGCGTCGGCGGCTCGGCGGGGGCTTGCGACACTTGGGCCGGCGGCGGCGCGACCGGCGCCTCGGCGCGCGGCGGCGCCTCGCTCAGCTTGGTCGCCAGCGTCTCCAGCGCCGCGATGCGGCGGGCGAGCTCGTCATTGATGGCATTGGTCGTGGCGATGCTGCGCCGCAGCGCCTGCAGGTCCTGGCGGATGACGTCGAGATCGCGCTGCGCCACCGGCGCTGGCCCGGTGCCGATCGATCCGGTGATGATACCGTTGCCCTGGCCGCCGACGCCGACCGTGGTGACGCTGCCCGGCGGCTTGGTCGGGCGAATCGACGCAGTCGTCTCCACATCGCGCCCGAACTCGATGCTGCGCCGCTCCGCCGGGGCGAAGGCAAAGGCGATATAGGCAAACAGCACCGCCCCGACCGCGACGCTGCCCCAGGCAAGAAGGCCGGCGGCCTCCGATGGGGTTTCGTCTTCGGTCAGCTTCTTCAGCGCGGTTTTCGGGTCTTCACCCTTTTTCTTCAGCCACATCGCGAATCGCCGAACGGTTACCCCATCCACATGGCCCTAAAACCCCCCATGCTCGCAAGTCAGAACCGGGCCGGCGGAAAAGAACCGGTTGGCAACCATCCGCCGCGCCGCCGCCGTCCTCGCCGCAGCGGCAACCGCAAAGGGGCTTGACCGCCGCGCGCCAGCGTGAAACCTGCCTGCATCGATTTCGGAGGATCCATGACCGAGCGCTCTTGTTTGATGATCGTGCTGGCGGCCGGCGAGGGCACGCGCATGCGATCCGCCCTGCCGAAGGTGCTGCACCAGGTCGGCGGCCTGCCGATGGTCGGCCATGTGGTGCGCACCGCCCGCGCCGCCGGCGCCAGCCGGCTCGCCGCCGTCGTCGGCCCCAACGCCGATGCCGTCGCCGCCACCGTCACACGCTTCGCGCCGGACGCCAGCGTCTTCGAGCAGCGCGACCGCCTCGGCACCGCCCACGCCGTGCTGCAGGCCCGTGCCGCCCTTGCTGAGCCCGCCGACGACGTGCTGGTGCTGTTCAGCGACACCCCGCTCGTCCGCCCGGAAACCCTCGCCCGCGTCCGCGCCCGCCTTGCCGACGGCGCCGACATCGTCGTGCTCGGCTTCGAGGCCGAGAACCCGCACGGCTACGGCCGACTGCTGGAGCGCGACGGCCGCCTCGTCGCCATCCGCGAGGAAAAGGACGCCAGCGACGAGGAGCGCAAGGTGCGCTTCTCCAATTCCGGCATCATGGCGTTTCGCGGCGCCCACGCCCTTTCGATCATCGAATCGATCGGCAATGCCAATGCCAAGGGCGAATATTACCTGACCGACGCCATCGAGATCGCCCATGCCCGCGGCCTCGTCGCCGTGGCCGAACGCGGCGAGGAGCGCGAGTTCCTCGGCGTCAACGACCGCTCCCAGCTCGCCATCTGCGAGGCGGTGTTCCAGGATCGCATGCGCGCCGCCGCCATGGCCGCCGGCGTCACCCTGATGTCGCCGTCGACGGTGTTCTTCTCCTACGACACCGAACTCGGCCGCGATGTCGTCGTCGAGCCGAATGTCGTCTTCGCCCCCGGCGTCAAGGTGGAAGCCAACGTCCAGATCCGCGCCTTCTGCCACCTCGAGGGCGCGCTGGTGCGCTCCGGCGCCACCGTCGGCCCCTATGCCCGGCTGCGGCCGAAGGCCGACATCGGCGAGGGCGCCCATATCGGCAACTTCGTCGAGATCAAGGCCGCGCGGATCGAGACCGGCGCCAAGGTCAACCACCTGACCTATATCGGCGACGCCCGCGTCGGCGCCAAGGCCAATATCGGCGCCGGCACCATCACCTGCAACTATGACGGCTTCGGCAAGTACCACACCGACATCGGCGCCGGCGCCTTCATCGGCTCCAATTCGTCGCTGGTCGCCCCGGTCAGCATCGGCGACGGCGCCATCGTCGGCGCCGGCAGCGTCGTCACCACCGACGTCGAGGCCGA
>JAEULV010000012.1 GCA_016793065.1 Hyphomicrobiaceae bacterium | reverse complement strand
CGCTCCGGCTTCCGCCCCCGCGCCGAGCGGCGCCAGCGGCGTCACCACCACCGTGTCGGCCATCGCGCCGGTCGACGCGACGAACTGCGCCAGCAGCAGCAGGGTCGCCAGGCCAGCGCGGGCAGGGGAAATCGAGTTCGGCATTGCATCTTCCGGTCAGCTCATGCCGGAGGCCGAGGGCGCGGACGCGCCCGTCCTCCGGGGACACGTGAATTTCTCAACTGCATCAGCGGCATGAGAAATTCGCGTCGGGAATAGCATCGGCCATCTTCAATGCCCGATGCTATCAATCGGCATCGCGGCAATGCCGGTTCAACACGACGGAACTAAGGCAATCCGGTTAAGGCCGGGTAAGAACGGCAAGGCGCCGCCGCGCTGGCGCGGTTGTCGTCCGGCCTGGCGATACGGGAACAGGGCCGGGTCAGAAGCAGCTTCTGACGAACGACGTCATCGCCTCGAAGCTGATGATGTTGCCGTAGTGCAGCCACAGCGCCACGCTGGCGCCGACAGCGGCGGCGGCAATGGCGGAGAGGGCGACGGCGGGCCAGGTCGATTGCTTGGTCATGCCCGCATATTAGCAAGCGCGCGGAGAAAGCAGAAGCCCGCGCCGCGACCGCCGGGCAGCCTTCCCGCGCTGTCGCTTGACTTCGCCGCCGATCTGCGGTCGCTGGACGGCCTCGCACTTCGCCAACGGCCGTGATCGCGGCACGAGCGCATCCCCGGGGCCTCTCCATGTCCGCCGCCATCCTGCTGTCGTCGCTGTTTGCCGGATTTCTCTATGTCATATCGCCGGGACCGGCGGTGCTGGCGCTGGTCGGCATCGGTGCGGCGCGCGGCCGTGGCGCGGCGGCGAAATTCGTCGGCGGTCATCTCGCCGGCGACACGCTCTGGTGCGGGCTGGCGGTGTTCGCGCTGATCGGCGCCCATGTGCTCGATGCCCGGCTGTTCGATACGCTCGCCATCTTCTGTGGCCTCTATCTCGGCTGGCTCGGCTTCAAGGGCGTCACCGCCACCTCGGCCAAGGCCGCCGACGACGTCATCGGCGAGCGCCCGCTTCAGCGCGGCATCCTCTTCGGCCTCACCAATCCGAAGAGCTATCCGGTCGCCTTGGCGATGTTCACCGCGCTTCTCGCCAACGACGCCGACCGCCTCGGCTTCGCCGCCATGCCGCCGCTGATGGCGGCCGCCTTCGTCGGCTTCCTCGCCGCCGACATCGTGCTGGTCTGGGTGGTGGGAACGCCGCTGATGCGCCGGCTCTATCTGTCGCACGCGGTTTGGATCATCCGCGCCACCGGCGCGCTGTTCCTGTTCTTCGCCGCCTCCACCCTGTGGGAAGCCGGGCGCCGCCTGTTCGGCGGTTGAGCCCCGCTTGGGCGGGCCTCCCGGCGCCGTTTCGCCAAATGCGCACTTGCGCTCGCCGCCCGGCTTCTGTAGTCAGGATGCATCGACCGAGCTGCCAATCGCGCCGGTCTTCAACGAACCCGGATCGACCATGATCGCCAAGGGCGACATCTCGAGCTTCACGACCACCGCGCGCCGGACGCGCGGCGTGGTCGCGCGTCGGTTCGAACTGCTTCTCGCCGGTCTGCTGCTTAGCCGCCCCTGAGCGCCGGCCGCCCCATCGCGGGCGGGCTCTCAGGGGATGAAGGCTACAACCACTCCCGACTTCGGCGCGGCGAGGCAATCCCGCGCAAGCACACGGTCCCGCTTCCATGATGATCGATCCCACCTCCAAGTATCGCCCGTTCTCTCCCATCGCCATGGCCGACCGCCAGTGGCCGGGCAAGACCATCGACCATGCCCCGGTGTGGTGCGCCGTCGACCTGCGCGACGGCAACCAGTCGCTGATCGAGCCCATGGGCCATGAGCGCAAGCTGCGGATGTTCGATACCCTCGTCGCCATGGGCTACAAGGAGATCGAGGTCGGCTTTCCCTCCGCCTCGCAGACCGATTTCGACTTCTGCCGCTTCCTGATCGAGACCGGCCGCATCCCCAAGGATGTCAAGATCCAGGTGCTGACCCAGGCGCGCGAGGAGCTGATCCGCCGCACCTTCGAAGCCCTCGCCGGGACCCACGGCGCCATCGTCCACCTCTACAATTCGACCTCGACGCTGCAGCGCCGCGTCGTCTTCGGCCTCGACCGCGCCGGCATTGTCGACATCGCCGTAAAGGGCGCCGAGCTGATCACCCGCCTGACGCGCGAATACGCCCTCGACGACGTCATCTGGCACCAGTATTCGCCCGAGAGCTTCACCGGCACCGAACTCGACTTCGCCCTTGAGGTCTGCGAGGCGGTGATCGACGTCTACCAGCCGACCCCGCAAAAGAAGCTGATCCTCAATCTGCCGGCGACGGTGGAGATGGCGACGCCCAACACCTATGCCGACCAGATCGAATGGTTCTGCCGGCATGTGAAGAAGCGCGACAGCCTGATCATTTCCCTGCATCCCCATAACGATCGCGGCACGGCGGTGGCGGCGGCCGAACTCGGCCTGATGGCCGGCGGCGACCGAATCGAGGGCTGCCTGTTCGGCAATGGCGAGCGCACCGGCAATGTCTGCCTCGTCACGTTGGCCGGCAACATGTTCACCCAGGGCGTCGACCCCAAGGTCGACATCTCCAACATCAACGAACTGGTCCGCGTCGCCGAATACTGCAATCAGCTGCCGGTCCACCCGCGTCACCCCTATGCCGGCGAACTGGTGTTCACCGCCTTCTCCGGCTCGCATCAGGACGCCATCAACAAGGGCTTCAAGGCGCTGGAACAGTCGAATTCCGGCGTCTGGGAAGTGCCCTACCTGCCGATCGACCCGAAGGATCTCGGCCGCAGCTACGAGGCGGTGATCCGTATCAACTCGCAGTCGGGCAAGGGCGGCATCGCCTATATTCTCGAAAAGGAACACGGCATCGAGCTGCCGCGCCGGCTGCAGATCGAGTTCTCCAAGGTGGTGCAGGCGATCGCCGACGCCGAGGGCGTCGAGCTCGGCTCCGAACGGCTGTGGGAAGCCTTCCAGGGCGAATATCTCGACGGCAACGGCCGCTTCACCTTCCTGCAGCACATGACCGAGCCGGACCCGACCAACCCCGATGCCCGCCTGCTGCGCGCCCGCGTCGCCGATGCCGGCGTCAAGCAGACGGTCGAGGGCCACGGCACCGGCCCGATCGACGGTTATGTCGACGCGCTGCGCGCCCGCACCGGCCTGACCTTCGATGTCGTCGACTACCGCGAGCACTCCATGGGCTCCGGCGCCAACGCCACCGCCATCGCCTATGTCGAAATCAAGCTGGCCGATGACACCAGTCTGTTCGGCGTCGGCATCGACAAGAACATCGTCGTCGCCTCGCTGAAGGCGGTCACCTCGGGGATGAACCGGGCGCTGAAGCGCGCCGAGTGATCCGCAATCCGCCGCCACCTTGCCCGTCGAGCAGGGTGGCGCGCGGGCGCCGGGGAAAGGGCCGGGCATCGCCCCGGCGGCCGCCGGTCGATGCAATCGGCAAGATCCGGCTCAATATTTTCAGCCGGATACCAAACATTAACGTTAACAGCCACATAATCCGGACATCAGTTAGTTCGGGGAGTGTTCCATGCGTAGCGTGCGAGTGGCTTTGGGCAGCGTCCTTGGTGCGACGCTGGCCGTGACGATGGTTGCCGGGTCCGCCCTGGCGGCCGATATGGCCGGTGGCCCCATTGTTGTGGAAGGCGGTCGCCCCGTCCACATGCCGTCGGCGCTGCCGACGATGTATTTCGGCCTGAAGGCCGGCGCCAATCTGCTCAGCGAAACCCGGTTCACCGCAGGGATCGTCGGCACGCCCGCGACGAAGTCCGCCTACGACACCGGCTACAATGCCGCGATGGCAATCGGCTACGATCTGGGCGAGGCCTTCGGCATGTTCGGCGCGCGCGGCGAAATCGAACTCGGCATGATGCGCAACGACACCAAGAGCCTGACCGTCGGCGCCACCAAATATTCGGGCGGCGCCTCGACCGGCAAGACTGACAGCACCTATGGCCTGGTCAATGCCTATGTCGACGCCCATCTCGGCGCCTTCAAGCCCTATATCGGCGCCGGCATCGGTGTCGGCTACACCCGCTTCAACAACCACGGCTTCACCGCCGGCGCCACCACCGTCGTGCTTGACGACGAGGCCGTCGGCTTTGCCTGGCAGGCGTCCGCCGGCGTCGGCGTCCAGATCGAGGAAGGCGTCGTGCTCGACGTCGGCTATCGCTACCTCTCGCTGCCGGGCGCCAGCGTCAAGTCCGGCGCCATCGGCAACAAGATCGACACCACCGCCCAGCAGGTGATGATGACGCTCCGTTACGGCTTCTGATCGGTCGCCCTGCCGGCCTACGACCGCGCGACCGTGACTCGGTCGCGACACTGATCGGTCGTCGCCGCTTGCCGCCGCCCGCGCTTCGCACCCCGCTCGCATCCACCCCGGCAAGGCTGCTCGACCCGGGCGGCCTTGCTGGCGTTTTGCGGCAACCGCCACCGAACGCCACACCCGCGCCGGGCAGGCAATCAGTGCCGCATCGGCGGAAACCCGGCCCGTCGCGGCGGAAAATCGATCGGGCCGACGCGGTCCTGTCGCTGGCCCGGCCCCATGCGCGCTGCCGATCCATTGCGAGCCACCGCCGCCCGCCTTCGTCCGGCCCGACGCTCAGTTCCACCGTCGCTGCCCGCGTCAATCTCGTCCGAGCACCTCGGGGGAGGGGACAGCACGGCGCTTTTTGACGGCGGTCGCCTCCTCGCCGATACCGCCAGCCGCTGCAAACTCAGCTGATCCGGCCGTCGACCAGGCCATCCCGGCATGAGGTCGTCGCTGGACCTATCCGCGCCGGTCTTCAGTAAAAAACACGACAACACTGGCGAACTACTGCGGCCGGCACTTGGCGCGTTCGATTCGCGAACGAAAAAGGGCTCCACGCCGCGGCGGGAGCCCTTTCAAGAATTGCAGGCGGTTACCGCTCAGCGCGAGCGACGACGCTGCTGGCCGAGGCCCATCTTCTTGGCCAGATCCGAGCGCGCCTGAGCATAGTTCGGCGCAACCATCGGATAGTCGGCCGCCAGGCCCCACTTTTCGCGATACTCTTCCGGGGTCATGTCGTACTGCGTGCGCAGGTGGCGCTTCAGCGACTTGAACTTCTTCCCGTCTTCAAGGCAAACGATGTAGTCGGGCGTGATCGACTTCTTGACCGGAACGGCCGGCTTCAGCGGCTCCGGTTCCGGCTCCGGCTTGACGCCCGAGGCAGTGTTCTTCAGCGCGGCATAGACGTCGCCGATGAGATTCGGCAGATCGGACGCGGACACAGAGTTGTTGCTGACATACGCAGACACGATCTCGGCGGCGAGGTCGATGAAATTGTCATTCATGGTGTTCTTGCCCAAAAAGGAGCCGACGACTCAATCGAAAAATCTATCGTCGAGTCGACTCACTTCAAAGTGACGATTGGATTCGCACGGCTCCGTCATGCTGATCCAGGAACTGCCCCCGAGAATACCGAGATTCTACGAGGCGGAGCGGTTTCATCTCGTATACGTCGATTGCCCCAAGATGACAAGCACAATTCCGCCCGAACTCCGAAGAAAAACAGCGGCAGAACTGTCTATCGACGATAGGCCAAGAGTCCCATCAAGTCATTTTTGTGCATCTAGCGTACGCGTACGTTGGCGATATCCACAGTAGAGCCAATTGGATGCGATCTGGCGACCGCGCCATCTTGCGGGCGATTCTCAAGAAAGCACCCCTGCGGCGCTATGTCCCTGTGTCACTGGCGCTCACGCGAAGTCATTGGGATGTGATCGCAATCCGCCGGCGCTTCCATTGCCTTGCGCCGGCGCCGTGACTAGCTATGGCCGCATCGGGTTTCGGCGCATCGCGCGCGCGCGCCGCCCCAGTCCGAATTCGAGGAGAACACCATGTCCGACGGCCCCGGCTCACCCAAACCGGTCAAGACCAAAGAGGAATGGAGCTGCATGCTGACGCCGGAACAGTACCGCGTCACCCGCGAGCACGGCACCGAGCGGCCGTTCACCGGGCCGCATCTCCACGAAAAGCGCGCCGGCACCTATGCTTGCGTCTGCTGCGGGTCCAGTCTGTTCGGCGCCGACGCCAAGTATGATTCCGGCTCCGGCTGGCCGAGCTTCTTCGCCCCGCTGGCGCCGGAAGCGGTGGCCGAACTGTCCGACCGGTCGCTGTTCGTGCCGCGTACCGAGATCCGCTGCGCCAGTTGCGACGCCCATCTCGGCCATGTCTTCAACGAC
The DNA here is from genome assembly GCA_016793065.1 of Hyphomicrobiaceae bacterium. GTDB lineage: Bacteria > Pseudomonadota > Alphaproteobacteria > Rhizobiales > Ancalomicrobiaceae > JAEULV01. The sequence goes on along the minus strand of JAEULV010000012.1, from coordinate 84,441 downwards.
GGTCCGCCGCCGACCGGCTTGCGCTATTGCATGAACGGCAACGCCTTGACATTCACCCCCGAGGGGAGCCCGGAAGAATGACTGTATCCATGCCAGCCCATCCGATCGCCACCGCGCCGCTGGCCGCCCGCCGGCCGACGTCGCGGACGGTTCACGGCAATCGGATCGACGACGATTACGGCTGGCTGCGGGCGGAGAACTGGCAGGAGGTGATGCGCGATCCCTCCGTGCTCGCCCCGGAGATCCGCGCCCATCTCGACGCCGAGAATGCCGCCACCGCCGCCTGCCTCGCCCCCACCGAGGCGCTGCAGGCGACGCTGTTCGAGGAGATGAAGGCGCGCATCAAGCAGGATGATTCGTCGGTGCCCGTCCCCGACGGCCCCTTCGCCTATGCTACCCGCTACCGCGAGGGGCTGCAGCATCCGCAGATCGTCCGCCTCGGCCGTGACGGCGAGGGCGAGATCGTGCTGCTCGACGCCAATGTTCACGCCAGCGCCACCGCCTATTTCAAGCTCGGCGGCGTCAGTCATTCGCCCGACCATGCGCTGCTCGCCTGGTCCTATGACGATAACGGCTCCGAATACCACACCATCCGGGTGCGCCTGGCCGAAACGTCGCAAGACCTCGACGATGTCGTCGCCGAAACCACCGGCGCCATCGTCTGGACTGCCGATTCCGCCGGCTTCTTCTATGTTCGCGTCGACGACAACCACTGCCCCAACCGGGTGTTCCACCACACCCTCGGCGCCGATCCAGCCACCGATCCGCTGATCCACGAGGAGGCGGACGCCGGTTTCTTCGTCGGCATCGGCAAGACCCAGTCCGGCCGCTTCGTCACCATCGACATCCATGATCACGAGACCTCGGAAGTCCACCTGATCGATGCCGCCAGCCCGCTTGAGCCGGCGCGTCTGGTCGCCGCCCGCGCCACCGGCCACGAATACGACGTCGACGACTGGGGCGACGTGCTGGCGATCCGCACCAATCTCGCCGGCGCCGAGGATTTCAAGATCGTCGTCGCCCCGGTCCAGGCGCCGGGGCCGGAGAATTGGCTGGATCTGGTGCCGCACGTGCCGGGCACGTTGATCCTGTCCTCGACCGCGCTCGCCGGCCATCTGGTCCGGCTCGAACGGTTCGAGGGACTGCCGCGCATCGTCATCCGCGCCCGGGACGGCGGCGCCGAGCACACCATCGCCTTCGACGAGGAGGCCTATTCCCTCGGGCTTTCCGCCGGCTACGAATACGACACCCGCACCATCCGCTTCACCTATTCCTCGATGACCACACCAAGCCGCGTCTACGACTACGACGTCGAGAGCCGCGAGCGGGTGCTGCGCAAGGAGCAGGAAGTGCCGAGCGGTCACGATCCGGCCGCCTATGTCACCCGCCGCGTCATGGCCCCGGCCCACGACGGCGAGACGGTGCCGGTGACGCTGCTCTATCGCCGCGCGACCGCGCTCGACGGCTCCGCGCCGTGCCTGCTCTACGGCTATGGCGCCTACGGGATCTCGATCCCGGCGTCGTTTTCGACCACGGCGCTGTCGCTGGTCGATCGCGGCTTCATCTATGCCATCGCCCATGTGCGCGGCGGCAAGGACAAGGGCTATCGCTGGTACGCCCACGGACGGCGCGAGCACAAGGCCAACACCTTCCGCGACTTCATCAGCGCCGCCGAGCATCTGGTCGCCGGCGGCTTCACCGCGCCTGACCGCATCGTCGCCCAGGGCGGCTCCGCCGGCGGCATGCTGATGGGCGCCATCGCCAACATGCGCCCCGATCTGTTCGCCGGCATCATCGCCGAGGTCCCCTTCGTCGACGTGCTCGCCACCATGCTCGACCCGACCCTGCCGCTGACGCCGCCCGAGTGGCCGGAATGGGGCAACCCCATCGACGACCCGGTGGCCTTCGCGGCAATTCGCGCCTATTCGCCCTATGACAACGTCGCCGCCAGGGCCTATCCGGCGATCCTCGCCGTCGCCGGCCTCACCGATCCGCGCGTCACCTATTGGGAGCCGGCCAAGTGGATCGCCCGGCTGCGCGCCACCCGCACCAATGACGCGCCGCTGCTGCTGAAGACCAACATGGATGCCGGCCATGGCGGCGCCGCCGGCCGCTTCGACCGGCTGAAGGAAGTCGCGCTGGTGCAGGCCTTCGCCCTGCTGCTGACCGGCAAGCTCGGCTGACGTCGCTCCCCGGGAAAAGCAAGACCGGCGCCGCCGGGCAGCCAATCTGCCCCGGCGCCGCCGGTTTTGGCCGGCTCTCGCGAGAATGGCCTTGCCGCCCGGCGCCGTGGCGCCTATCACCCTCGCCATGACCGAACCCCAGACCCTGACAATCGAGACCCTGACCATCGACCGCCTCGGCGCCCACGGCGACGGCATCTTCGATGCGGCGGACGGCGCGATTTTCGTTGCCGGCTCGCTTGCCGGCGAAACCGTCCGCGTCGAGATCGCCGAGGATCACAACGGCCGGCGCGGCCGCCTGCTCGAGGTCGTCGACCCGAGCCCGCACCGCGTCGTCCCGGTCTGCCGGCATTTCGGCACTTGCGGCGGTTGCCTGCTGCAGATGATGTCGCCCGACGCCTATCGCGACTGGAAGCGCGATGCCGTGGTCGAGACCTTCCGGCAGCGCGGCATCGAGGCCGAGGTCCTGCCGGTGGTCGCCGTGCCGCCGGCCTCGCGCCGCCGCGCCGTGTTCGCGGTTCGCCGCGAGGGCGGCAAGCTGCATGTCGGCTTCCGCGAGCGCCTCGCCCACACCGTCATCGACATCGAGGAATGCGCCATCCTGCGCCCGGCGCTGATCGAGGCGCTGCCGCGCCTGCGCCGGCTGGCCGAGCCGCTGTCGGTGCCGAAAAAGGGCGCCACCATGGTGGTGACCGAGACCCTGACCGGGCTCGACGTCGCAATCAACGACGCCGAATTCGCCGCCGCCTCGCGCCAGTCGCTGTTGAAGATGACGCTGGATCTTGGCTTCGCCCGCCTGTCGATCAATGGCGAGATCATCGTCGAGCGCATCGCGCCGCAGATCGATATCGGCGGCGTCGCCGTGGCCCCGCCGCCCGGCGCCTTCCTGCAGGCCGTGGTCGATGCCGAGGCGGTGATGGCCGACCGGGTCCTCGCCGCCGTCGGCAAGGCCAAGCGCGTCGCCGACCTGTTCTGCGGCGTCGGCACCTTCGCCCTGCGCCTTGCTCGCCGCGCCCATGTCCACGCGGTCGAATCCGACAAGAACGCCGTCGCCGCCCTCGATCGCGCCGCCCGCTTCGCCACCGGCCTGAAGCCGCTCACGGTCGAGGCCCGCGATCTCTATCGCCGGCCGATGTTCGCACCCGAACTGAAGAACTTCGACGCCGTCGTCTTCGATCCGCCCCGCGACGGCGCCGCCGCCCAGTGCAAGGAGCTGGCGAAATCGGCCGTGCCGCTGATCGTCGCGGTCTCGTGCAACCCGACGACGCTCGCCCGCGACGCCCGCTATCTCATCGATGCCGGCTACCAGATGAGCGCCGTCGAGCCGATCGACCAGTTCCTCTTCACCCCGCACATCGAGCTGGTCGCCACCTTCCGCAAGAAGTGATGCCATCGGGCATTGAAAATGACCGATGGTATTCCGGACGCGAATTTCTCATGCCTCTGATCCAGATGAGAAATTCGCGTGTCCCCGGAGGATGGGCGCGTCAGCGCCTTCGGCTTCTGGCAGGAAGACGAACGCCGCCAGCCAAGCCGATTCGTCCACATCCCGGCTTTGACCTCGTCGGCGAACCATGCGATGACGCCGACCAACCCGGTCGCAAGACCAAATCACCGAGCGCCCGTCGGGGCCAACGAGGGCATCATGGCCGTTGCAAGCAAGGTTCTGTCGAAGGACGAAGCCAAGAAGCTGGAGGCGTATTTCCGCCGCCTGTTCAAGAACCCGTCGATCCGCGTCGTGCCGCACATCAAGAAGAAGGAAATGGCCGAGGTCTTCGTCGGCGAGGACTTCGTCGGCCCGATCTACAAGGACACCGAGGACGGCGAAACCTCGTGGAGCTTCCAGATGGCGGTCCTCGAGATGGACCTCGAGGACGAGTGAGTTTCTCCTCCTGCCAGCCGGCGCGAACGCGCGCCTGTTGTGCTGAGAGCGGGCATTGATCTTTCCCTTCTCCCGGGACCGGGAGAAGGTGCCCGAAGGGCGGATGAGGGGCGATTGCCCCGCCACCTGATCGAAATCCGGTCCGAGCACCGAGGATGATGGCGCCCGGCCGTCCCTCCCTTCGCCTCTCGCCCGACGGCGGGAGGGAAGGGAGAGGTGCTTGGCCGATGTTGCCTGCTCACTTCGCCGCCAGCCGGATGGCGCCGTCGAGACGGATCGACGAGCCATTCAGCATCGGGTTCTCGCAGATCGCCGCCACCAGGTCGGCATATTCCGTCGGCGAGCCGAGGCGCGACGGGAACGGCACGGTCGCCGCCAGCGACGCCCGCACCTCGTCGGTCAGGCTGTCGAACATCGGCGTGTGGAACAGGCCCGGCTTGATCGCCATCACCCGCACGCCGTTGCGCGCCAGATCCCGCGCCATCGGCAGCGTCAGCCCGGCAATGCCGGCCTTCGACGCCGCATAGGCCGCCTGGCCGAACTGGCCGTCATCGGCGGCGACCGACGAGGTGAACACGATCACCCCGCGCTCGGCATCCCGGTTGACCGGATCATGCGCCGCCATGCCCGCCGCCGACTTCGACGCCACGTTGAACGAGCCGACGAGGTTGACGTTGATCACCTTGGCGAACGAGGCGATGTCGTGGGCGACCATCGCCCCCGTCGCCTTGTCCTTGCCGACCGTGGTGCGGCCGATGACGATGCCGGCGCAATTGACGCAGATCCGCTCCTGACCATGGGCGGCCCGCGCCTTGGCCAGACCGGCGGTGACGCTCTCGTCGCTGGTCACGTCGACGGCGACGAACAGCCCGCCGATCTCGGCCGCGACCTTCTCGCCGCGCTCGGCATTCATGTCGAACAGCGCCACCTTGACGCCGGCTGCCGCCAGCCGCCGCGCGGTCGCCTCGCCAAGGCCCGAAGCCCCGCCGGTCACCACCGCGGCGATCGAATTGTCGAGTTTCATTCGCATTCCCCCTGAATGTGCATGCGCGAAGCAACTGCCCTGGTACGCCTGCGCGGGCGAACCTTAAGCACCCGCTAACCCCGTCGCCAAGGGGGGCATGCGCAATCTCGGCATGTGCGGATCAATGCACCGCGTCGCCATTGACGCCGCGCCCGTCGCGGCCAAGATGGCGGGGAAGTCCGCGCCTTCCAGATTCTCACCGTCGCCGGAGCCCGCCATGCTCGAACTGCCGCCGCTCTCCATCGCCGAAGTCGAGCGCGAACTGTCGATGGGACGCGTCACGTCGCGCGAGTTCACCGAGGTCGCGCTGGCCGAGATCGCCGAGCCGCACGACGAGGGTCCGGCCACCTTCCTGCATGTCCTGGCCGAATCCGCCCGCGCCGAGGCCGATGCCGCCGATGCCTGGCGCCGCGCCGGCCGTGCCCTGCCGCCGCTCGCCGGCATGATCCTGTCGGTCAAGGATCTGTTCGACATCGCCGGCCTGCCGACCACCTGCGGCTCCAAGATCCTGTGGAACGCCGAGCCCGCCCGCAAGGACGCGACCATCGTCGCCCGCCTGCGCGCCGCCGGTGCTGTGATCATCGGTCGCACCAACATGACCGAGTTCGCCTATTCCGGCATCGGCATCAACCCGCACTTCGGCACCCCGCGCAACCGCTGGCGCAAGTCCGAGCACCGCGTCCCCGGCGGCTCGTCCTCCGGCGCCGCCGTCGCCGTCGCCGAGAACATGTGCTTTGCCTCCGTCGGCACCGACACCGGCGGCTCGATCCGCATTCCCGCCGCCTGGAACTGCCTCGTCGGCTTCAAGCCCTCCCGCGGCCGCGTTCCCACCGACGGCAGCTTCCCGCTGTCGCCGACGCTCGATACCGTCGGCCCCATCGCCCGCACCGTCGCCGATTGCCGCCTCATCGACCAGGTCATGGCCGGCCTGCCGGTCGGCCCCGGCCGCGAGCGCCGCTTCGAGGGCCTGCGCCTCGGCGTGCTGCGCACGCTGGTTCACGACCTGATCGACCCGATCGTTTCCAACCGCTTCGAGCAGGTGGTGCGCAAGCTCTCCGCCAAGGGCGCCCATGTCGTCGACGTCGTCGTCCCGGCGGTCGAGCGCGTCAAGGAAATCAACGCGCTCGGATCGATCGGCGGCGCCGAGGCCTATCACGTCCACCGCAACTTCCTCGCCGACGCCGACATCGCCGCCGCCTACGATCCGCGCGTGCGCATGCGGCTGGAGCGCGGCCGGTCGATTTCCGCCGCCGATTTCATCGAGATGCACGCCATCCGCGACGCCATGGCCCACGCCGCCGATGCCGCCACCCACGGCTTCGATGCCATCCTCGCCCCCACCGTCGCCATCCTGCCGCCGCGTCTCGGCGACCTCGCCTCCGACGAGAAGTTCTCCGCCAACAACATCCTGGCGCTTCGCAACACCATGGCCTTCAACCTGCTCGACCGCCCGGCGGTCACCCTGCCGCTGCATCTCGTCGGCGACGAGCCGGTCGGCATGATGGTCGTTGGCGCCACCGGCGCCGATGCCGATCTGCTCGACGTCGCCGAGGCGGTCGAGCGCGTTGTCGTCGAGCGCTGACGGCATCCGTCGAAAGCCGGTCGGCCGCGCGCCGGCCCGCGACCGTCCGCCTCCCCCAATGCTGCACAATGGCCTTGAAGTTTCCCGTCTACCTCGGGCGGACCCCTCGCATTAAACAGGGCGCCGGGTTTACTATCCAGTCGAGACCGATACCCGGGCGATCGCGCCCGGCCGGTTTCCAATGTGACGAGCAGCAAAGGGCGCCGGTTGAGAGCGACCCCCGAGGAGATCCCCATGCGCACGATCGGACATTTTGTCGGTGGCAAGGAAGTGGCGGGCACGTCCGGCCGCTTCGGCGATGTGTTCCTGCCGATGACCGGCGAGGTTCAGGCGCGCGTGGCGCTGGCCACCACCGCCGAGGTGCGCGCCGTCGTCGAGAACGCCAAGGCGGCGCAGGCCGCCTGGGGCGCCACCAACCCGCAGCGCCGCGCCCGCGTGCTGATGAAGTTCCTCGAACTCGTGCACCGCGAATATGACAGCCTCGCCGACCTCCTGGCGCGGGAGCACGGCAAGACCGTCGTCGACGCCAAGGGCGACATCCAGCGCGGCCTGGAAGTGGTCGAGGCGATGATCGGCATTCCCCACATGATGAAGGGCGAATATACCGACGGCGCCGGCCCGGCCATCGACATGTTCTCCATGCGCCAGCCGCTCGGCGTCGTCGCCGGCATCACCCCCTTCAATTTCCCGGCGATGATCCCGCTGTGGAAGGCCGGCCCGGCCATCGCCTGCGGCAATGCCTTCGTGCTGAAGCCGTCCGAGCGCGACCCGTCGGTGCCGATGCGCCTCGCCGAGCTGTTCCTCGAGGCCGGCCTGCCGCCCGGCATCTTCAACGTCGTCAATGGCGACAAGGAAGCCGTCGACGCCATCCTCGACGATCCGGACATCCAGGCCGTCGGCTTCGTTGGCTCCACCCCGATCGCCCAGTACATCTATGCCCGCGCCGCCGCCAGCGGTAAGCGCGCCCAGTGCTTCGGCGGCGCCAAGAACCACATGGTGATCATGCCGGACGCCGACATGAAGCAGACCGTCGATGCCCTGATCGGCGCCGGCTACGGCTCCGCCGGCGAGCGCTGCATGGCGATCTCCGTCGCCGTGCCGGTCGGCGACGACACTGCCGATCGCCTGATGCGCGAACTGGTGCCGCGCGTCGAGAGCCTCAAGATCGGCCCGTCGACCGATCCCTCCGCCGATTTCGGCCCGATGGTCACCAAGGCCCACCTCGACAAGGTCAAGGGCTATGTCGATCTCGGCATCGAGGAAGGCGCCACGCTGGTCGTCGACGGTCGCGGCTTCACCATGCAGGGCTACGAGAACGGCTTCTACATGGGCGGCTGCCTGTTCGACAACGTCACGCCGGACATGCGCATCTACAAGGAAGAGATCTTCGGCCCCGTGCTCTCGGTCGTCCGCGCCAAGACCTACGAGCAGGCGCTGAAGCTGACCAACGACCACGAATACGGCAACGGCACGGCGATCTTCACCCGCGACGGCGACGCCGCCCGCGACTTCGCCAGCCGGGTCAATGTCGGCATGGTCGGCATCAACGTCCCGATCCCGGTTCCGCTCGCCTACTACACCTTCGGCGGCTGGAAGCGCTCGTCCTTCGGCGATCTCAACCAGCACGGCCCCGACGCGGTCCGCTTCTACACCAAGACCAAGACCGTCACCGCCCGCTGGCCCTCCGGCATCAAGGACGGCGCCGAATTCGTCATCCCGACGATGAAGTGAGCCGACCCGGCAATCCTCGCCAATGCAACAAGCCCGCGCTCCCCGGCGCGGGCTTCGTCTATCGTCCGAAAACAACGGAGGGTTGCGTAATGTCTCCGATGCGATAAGATACCCCGATCTCGTTCGGTTGGTAGGCGGGTGGAGTGATGTCTGGCGGGCAGTTTGGAAATCCCGACGATCCGGTCGATGCCCGTCGCCGCCGGTTCCTGCAGGCAGCCGGTGCCTTGGCTGTCGCGCCAGTGGTTCCATCGCAGCCGATGTTTACCCCGGCGCCATCGCTTGTGCAGCCGGCATTGCTGCTGCCTGACGCAGAAGTGGCCGGGCTCAGCTATCAGAAAGCCATTGCCGCCGTCATCGACACACTGACCACTTCGATGCGCGTACAACTCGTTCGCGATCGGTCGAATGGTTACGATGCCAACGCGATCGCAATTCACGTCCCGGGCGGCGAGCGTATCGGCTGGGTTCCGCGTACTTTGAACACGCCGCTGGCGGCATTGATGGATGCCGGACACTCGCTTGTCGGCGAGATCACTGGCGTTGATCGTCGCGATTTCGAGACGCGGCTTTCCGGCGATGGCAAGCCCTTCGCGGGGCGGGTGATCCTTGAGGAGCTTGAACAGGATAGCGACGGCGCACGCCGTGTGCGCATGGCGGATCTGCGGCTTCGCTTCCGCGCTTGGCTGGCAACAGGCCTTGCCCCAGATGCGCCGTTGCCGGACCCCGACGATATCCCGGGTCAACCGGGCTGGAAGCGGATCGTCAGCGAATTCGAGGCGCAGCTTTATCATTGGGAGGCGCTAAGACCGCATGCCGGTGAATTGGTGGCCAATTGTGTGATGGATGCACAAGACATGCGCCCCCGGCTTGGCGACCCCGAGCCTCGCTATCTGCTCGTTCTTCCATCCGGCAATACAATCGGCGTCATTGCAGGCGAACCAGCGCGATGTCTTGCTTGGGCACGGCAGAACGATCTGAGTGCTAAGCTTGTCATCACGCGTGTGCGTTATTTTGATGAGAATGATTCAGACGCCTTTCGCAGCCCCAGATTTGAAATCCACGCAAACGGCCGTCCGCCGCCCTATCCTTATCCGAACTGGCCGTACCCTGCCGCGCCGGAGCGCCCGGCGTCTCCAGGCGCGGCACCGACACTCGCAGGCCGCGAGGAAGCTGGTGGCCCGATCCCGCCACCAGATCGCGTCCGTCACACGACTTGGCGTTGGCCCGGCTGGTCGATCGGTGTCTGCTCGCCCGCGAGCGACAGCATTCGACGGCTGGCGGCTCGATACCCGATCCTGATTCACGATCGACTGATCCGGTTGGCCCGCTTCATCGCATCGCAGCCAACGATCCTGACGACCGAAATCGTCACGCGCCGGCATGCCTGTTACTGGTTCGACGGGGCAGATGTTTTCCGGCTCTTGCCCTGCCCGGATCAGGTTAATCCCTCGGTACGGCTCTACGTCGATGTCGAAGAGCCAATCGGCGAACTCGACATGCTTGAGGCAGTGAGCCTGATGCGTGAGGGCAACGAGCGACGAGCTTGGCGCTATTGGATGGACGTTCGCGGTACTGGCGACGAACATCTCGCCCGCGACGTCATCGAAAAGATATCGAAAATGGCCTGAGGCCAATGCTCGCGATTCAGATTTTTGGAAGGAATGGTGGGCGTGACAGGGATTGAACCTGTGACCCCTACGATGTCAACGTAGTGCTCTCCCGCTGAGCTACACGCCCATTCCATTTGCGCACCGCTGCGGGGGCGGCGCGAGCGGTTCTATAGCGGGGTTCGCACCGGCGCGCAAGCGGGGGAAGTCGATCAAATGACATCGATATGTCGCGGCCCCGGCATCTGTGGAAAACCACCCGCGCGCCGCCGCCAATGCCTCGCCACCCGTGCCCGCCGCCGAGGCGGTCGGCCGCCTCCGCCCGACGACGCATCCCGCCGCCAAAACAAAAAGCGACCCGGTTGCCCGGATCGCCTCTGGTAATCGTGATAGGCCGGTGAGCCTTCCTCAAGCCGCCTGCACCATGCGTTCGACTTCGCGGACGAGGTCCTTGAGGTGGAACGGCTTGGACAGGACCTTGGCGTCTTTCGGCGCGTTGGAGTCCGGGTTGAGCGCCACCGCGGCAAAGCCGGTGATGAACATCACCTTCAGGTCCGGGTCGAGCTGGGTCGCGCGGCGCGCCAGTTCGATTCCGTCCATTTCCGGCATGACGATGTCGGTCAACAGCAGGGAAAACGGTTCCTCGCGCAAACGTTCGTAAGCGCTCTTGCCGTTGTCGAAGGAAACCACGTCGTAGCCGGCGTTCTGCAACGCCTTGGCCAGAAAGCGGCGCATGTCGTTGTCGTCTTCGGCGAGAAGGATGCGAGACATGATGAGAGCCGTCCCCGATGCTCGAATGAATGAACCATTTTCCATGAATACCGAGCCGGGTAAATACCCGGTGAAATAACGAGTGGCCGCGCCGCAATTCCGGCGAAATTCATCGCCCCGCCGACGAATTCCGCGCCCACATGCAAAAATGCCAATCGCTTCCGCCGGAAAGTGACATTGTCGTGACGTCGCCGTCGCTTGGGTCATGGACAACGAAGCGTAAACCAAGGCATTCTGGAGCGAACAAATCACCGCGAACGAGGAACCGCCCGGCATGCGCGTCGTGCGCGATCTGCACCAGGATGCCGCACCCTATGAGGTGCTGATGCCGGAGCGGCAATCCCGGCCGTTCGTGTTCAATTCGCCCCATTCCGGCACCGCCTATCCGCAGGCGTTCCTTGAGGCTTCCCGCCTCGACAGCCGCGCGATTCGCCGCTCGGAGGATGCCTTCGTCGACGAACTGGTCGCCGGCGTCGTCGACCTCGGCGCGCCGCTGATGCGCGCCCACTTTCCCCGCGCCTTTCTCGATCTCAACCGCGAACCCTACGAACTCGATCCGAAGATGTTTCGCGGCCGCCTGCCGGCCTATGTCAACGCCCGCTCGACTCGCGTCGCCGGCGGTCTCGGCACCATTGCCCGCATCGTCGCCGAGAACGAGGAGATCTATGCCGGTCTGCTGGAGGTCGAGGAGGCGCTGCAGCGCATCGAGACGCTCTACAAGCCCTATCACGAGCGTCTGCGCAAACTGCTGGCGCGGACCCATGTCGATTTCGGCTTCGCCGTGCTGATCGATTGCCACTCGATGCCGTCGATGATTCGCGGCCAGGACCCGCGCAACCGCCCCGATATCATCCTCGGCGATCGCTACGGCACCAGCTGCTCGCCCGACCTGACGGCGGCCGCCGTCGACGCGCTCGAGGACCTCGGCTACCGCGTCGCCCGCAACAAGCCCTATGCCGGCGGTTTCATCACCGAGCATTACGGCAAGCCGGGCAAGGGTTTGCATGCCTTGCAGCTCGAAATCAACCGCGCCGTCTACATGGACGAGCGCAGCCTGGAACCGACCGCCGACTTCGCCCGCGTCCAGGCCGACCTGACCCGCATGGCGGAATGCCTGTTCGAGGTCGCCGGCGAGCAGTTCGGCCCAAGCGCGCTTGCCGCCGAGTAGGCGCCTGCCAGCGCCTGCCGCGTTGCGGCGAAAACGCCATCCACCCCCGAGATTTGCCGGCAAGCCGTGTGCAGGGCAAAAAAAAGGCCGCAACACCGTTGCGGCCCAAGTCTAGGGAGGAAACGCCCAAGGAGGGCTGCGGCGTGACCAGAGCCATGCCGCACTGCAAAATATACACCGCAGCGCAAACATCGCAAGCCGTTTTCTTGAGCAGAGTTCGATTAAAACGTCACAAGTTATGCGACTTTAGTATAAAATGAACGATGTTCGCATCGCAAACAAGTGGAAACTGGCACGGCACGGGCACGGTTGGTGTCTGGCGTTGATCACGAAATTGTGCACTGCACAAAAGAAAAGGGGCCGCGCGCGCTTGCGCTGCGGCCCAAGTCTAGGGAGGAAACGCCCAAGGAGGGCTGCGGCACGGCAAAGCGCCATGTCGCAATGCACAATTTATTCAACTCGTTTGCTAATTCAAGCTCTCCCTTCGGTCGCAGGTTTGTTCGTTGCGGCGCGTTTTTGCCGCACCGCAAGAGGGAGGGGTTGCTGTCGTCAAAAAATCATGTGACAAACCAATGTCTTGCGTTGCCGCGGGAAGACATCTTGCCTCGACCCGTTATGCTTCCCCGGCGAAGGCGCTACGCATTTTTCGGAGGGCTCGGATGATTGACGCCGCCTTGCAGCAGTTCCTCGACACCCTCGCCGACGCGGCGTCAGCGGCGATCCTGCCCTATTTCCGTCAGTCAACCGCCGTCGACGACAAGCGCCTGAAGGGCGTTTTCGACCCGGTGACCGAGGGCGACCGCGCCGGCGAACGCGCCATGCGCGCCCTGATCAACGCCCATTATCCCGATCACGGCATCCTCGGCGAGGAATACGGCGCCGAGAATCTCGACGCCGACTATGTCTGGGTGCTCGACCCGATCGACGGCACCCGCGCCTTCATTTCCGGCCTGCCGGTATGGGGCACGTTGATCGGATTGACCTTTCGCGGCCGGCCCGTGCTCGGCATGATGGCGCAGCCCTTCACCGGCGAGCGCTACGCCGGCGACACCACGTCGGCCTGGTATACCGGCCCCGGCGGTCCCCGTTCGCTCGCCGTCCGCCCGCGCGACACCCTTGCCGAATCGACCCTGATGACCACCTCGCCCTTCCTGTTCAAGGGCGACGAGGCAACCGCCTATGACCGGGTACAGTCGGCGGTGCGGATGGCGCGCTACGGCACCGATTGCTACGCCTATGCCATGGTCGCGGCCGGCAACATCGATCTTGTCGTCGAAAACGGCCTGCAGGCCTATGACATCGTCGCGCTGATCCCGATCATCGAGGGCGCCGGCGGCCTTGTCACCGACTGGAGCGGCGGCCCCTGCTGGCAGGGCGGCCAGGTGCTTGCCTGCGGCGATCGCCGCGTCCATGCCGAGGCCCTAGAAAAACTCCGGGGCTGAATTATTCGGCTCGCCCGGCACGAAGGCATCGAACGCCGCCCAGAACTGCGCGCGCAGACTGTCACGCTCCATCAGGATCTCATGCCGCGCCCCGGGAATGATCAGCCGCCGCGCCAGCCTGAGATGCGGCAGCACCGCCTCGATCGCCGCCCGCGACACGATCCGGTCGGCGTCGCTCTCGATGATCAGCATCGGCGTCCGGCACCCGGTCGCCCGCACCGGATCGGTGACGAAGGCCATCGATCGGCACGCCGCCTTCACCCAGGTCCAGGTTGCCGCGCCGATCGACAAGTGCTCGGCCGCGTTGGCGATGGCGTGGAACCGGGCGAACCGTCCGGCATCCGAGGTCAGCGGATTGCCCTCGAACGCCATCCGCGAAATCGTGTGCGGCCCGCCGCCGAGGACGTAGCGATCACCGAGGCCGAGGACCTCGAACACCCCCGCCACCGCCTCGATCACCCCCTGCGGTGCGCCGTAGTCGCCGAGCCCCAGCAGCGGCGCCGTCAGCACCGCGCGCGAAAACCGGTGCCGCATCACCGGCTCCATCCGCAGGAACACATTGCCGCCGGTCGAATGCGCCAGCGCGAAGTAGGGTGGCGGGCAATCCGGCAGCACCAGCTGTTTCACCACCGCCTCGAAGTCGCGGTCATATTCGCGGAAGTCCTCGACGAACCCCCGCTGCGGATCGTTCAGCAACCGCTCCGACCCGCCCTGGCCGCGCCAGTCGAACAGCACCACGGCGAAGCGCCGCGCCAGCAGGTCGGCGATGGTTTCGGCGTATTTCTCGATGAACTCGGTGCGCCCCTGCAGGACCACCACCGTCCCGCGGATCTGCCCGCCGGCCTCGGGCAGGAACCGCGCCGCGCGCAGCCGCCGCCGGTCGGAAGTGTCGATCGCGACCGCCTTGCCGCCCGGCGGCAGCGGGTTGTCGGGGTGGTCGATCAGGTCCATCGGGCGGGCGTCCGGTGAGTCGGCGGGAGTTGCCTCACTCTGCCACAGAGCCGTTGACAAAGTCGCCCACGCCGCCGCGCGCCGCCTCTTGAACGGCAAAAATCTGCTCCCATTTCTGGGATGTGGACGCCGAAACCGGGTCCACGGCGGTTTACCGGATCACAGCGTCGGGCCAATGGCAGGCGCGCGTGGGCCGAACCCACATCCGGAAGACGCCTGTCCCATCGCTCGTTTGGAGGATGAACCATGCGTATCGATCTGTCCCCGCTCTATCGTTCGACCGTCGGCTTCGACCGTCTGTTCTCGCTCGTCGACAACCTCGCCAGCGTCGAGGCGCAGCCGAGCTACCCGCCCTACAACATCGAGCGCACCGGCGAAAACGCCTACCGCATCACCATCGCCGTCGCCGGCTTCGCCGAGGCCGACCTCGCGCTTGAGGTGAAGGACGGCGTGCTGAGCGTCAAGGGCGAGAAGAAGGCCGACGCCGCCGATGGCCGCGAGATGCTCTATCGCGGCATTGCCGGCCGCGCCTTCGAGCGTCGCTTCCAACTCGCCGACCATGTCGAGGTCGTCGGTGCCCAGCTTGAACACGGCTTGCTGCATGTCGAGCTGAAGCGCGAGATCCCCGAGGCGATGAAGCCGCGCGCCATCCCGATCGGCAAGGGCATTCCGACCGCCCGCCTGGTCGAGGCCAACGCCGCCTGACCGGCTCCCATCTTGCCGCCGGCCGGGTAAGCCCCCGGCCGCGAGATGACCGACATCAACGCTTGTCGTCACTGCAATGGCCGCGCCTGTCGCGGCCATTGTCACGTTGATCGGATCGCTCGGATGGGGTCGCCGAACCGTCCGGACGGGGCGCCGGCGTCAGAGCCGTTCCGGCCCGTCGTAATGGCTGAACTGGAAGCGCCCCAGGTCGGCGCGCAGATCGCCCGGCAGGTCGCCGAGCGTCGGCAACCGGGAGAAGCTGTCCGGATTCATCGTCATCAGCACCCGGTTCATCGCCTGGATCGTGTACCAGCCGCCCGACGGCGCGCCGGGCTTGCCCCAGCCGACCTTGGCGCGGTTGATCTTGCCGTCGACGGTCAGCATCCCCAGGCCGCGCTGGTTGCAGGTCCACTGGAACGCCGAAATCCACTCCGACGTGCGCGGCGTCCACCGACCGTCATAGGGAAAGATGCCGTCGGCGCCGCGTCCGTTCGGGCTCTCGGGGATCAGGATCGAGCCGCCGAGCAGGTCATGCCCGCCCGACCACGGGCCGGAACGGTTGACGCAGATGTTGAACAGCATGTACTGGACCAGCAGCACGTCCGACCGGCTATTGCTCTGTCCGGGTCCGACCGCATACTGCACATTGTAAAATGGTGCGATTGTGATCGCCATTTTAGATATCCCTTATAAAGAAAAACCAGTAAACTTTGAAATTGATCCAGATGCGATAACCAGACTGGATCGCTTGGACGTTACCTGAAAACAACCCGTGCGAAAAGCCGTTGCTTGTCGAAATGCAGGCAGTCCGCCGGTACCCCGCTGCCACTTATCCCGCTCGGGCGACCAGCGGCGGGGCAAAGCAGACACATTTCGGCCTTTCGCCGCCGCCGTCAGGGGGGCGGGCCATCCGAGGCGCGCACCAGCAGCTCGGCCTTCCACAACTCCCGGACCGGGCTCGCCTCGCCGGTCTCGATCTGTTCGATCAGGATTTCGACCGTCCGCCGCACCATCTCCCGCGCCGGAAAGCGCAAGGTCGTCAGCGCCGGTTCCAGCCCGTGTGCGGTTGGGTAATCGCCGAAGCCGATGATCGAGATGTCGGAGCCGATCGCCAGTCCCCGCCGTCGCGCGCCGCGATAGGCGCCGACCGCCACGGTGTCGGTGGCGCAGATGATCGCCGTCGGCGGGTCGCGCCCGTCGAGCAGGGCGCTTGCCGCGTCGAACCCCGCCGGTTCGGTCAACATCGACGCATGCACCGTCCGTGGCGTCAGCCCGGCGGCCCGCACCGCCTGTTCGTAGCCGGCGACGCGCGGGGCCTGAATGCTCAACTCCTCGGGCGGCGCGATCAGCGCGATCCGCCGATGCCCGAGCCGCAGCAGCCGTTCGGTCGCCCGGCCGAACGTCGCCGCCTGGTCGATGTCGACCGATGCATGGCTGCCTTCCTCATGCGGCGGCCCGAACCAGACCGCCGGCAGCCCGCGCCGCTCGAGGAATTTCGGTCGGGGATCGTCCTTGCGCGCCCGCGCCAGCACGACGCCGTCGCAGCGCCGACCATCGACCAGCCGCTGATAAACCCGCGCCTCCGCCTCGCCCGGTTCCGCCGCCAGCACGATCAGATCATAGTTGGTCTCGGCCAGCCGCGCCCCGATGCCGGCGATGACCTGGGTGAAGGCCGGATCCTCGAACTCGGTTGGTCCACCGGGGATGACGAAGGCGATGCCGTCGGACTTGCCCTTTTGCAAGCGGCGGGCAAACTGGTTCGGCTGATAGCCGATCCGCTCGGCTTCCGCCCGCACGCGCTCCTTCGTATCCCGCGCCACGTCCGAATAGTCGGCGAGCGCGCGGGATACGGTGGTGATGCTGAGACCGAGAGCTAGGGATATGGCCCGAAGCGACATGGAAACAAGCGCCCAAAACGTTTCGGGGAGTATGGCTGTCGATCCTGTCAGCGTCAACGCCGCCGCCGCGCGCCGCCGGACGGGCATGCTGGCTGATGACGTCCGGGAAAAAGGAGGAAGAACATATGCTTGACTGGCTTCGCCGCAATGCCGAGATGGTCGGTGCGGTTTCGGGGTTGGTGACGGCCATTGCCACGGTCGTCGCCGTCATCGTCATTCCGATGCAGATTGCCGCCGCCGACCGCATCCAGCGCGGCCAGACCGCCCGCGAGATCTATCGCGAGTTCCTCAACATGACGATCCAGAAGCCGGAACTGGCTACCGTCAACTGGTGCGCGGTGAGCGACGCGCGCGAACGGGTGGCCTACGAAGCCTATGTCGACTACCTGCTCTACACCGCCGAACAGGCGATCTCCACCAGCCGCGACTGGCGCGGGCCGATGAGCGAACACCTGGAGGACCACATGCCCTTCCTGTGCGCGCGCGCCGACTGGTCGCACTATTCCGATGACGTGGCGGATCTTGTCACCGACTTGCGGCGCCAATGCCCGAAAAAGCCGGCCTGTTGAGCCCTCTCGCGACCGGTCGCCGGGCACGGGCGGTCGGGGGCGGATCCGGCGAATCGGCCAATGTGGCACTTTTACCCTCGCGCCTGCCGATGGCTCGGTTAATCTTGGCGCCTCAACGGCAAACAACGGCAAGTCCCAGTGAGCGAAACCAGCCCCAACTCCGATCACGACCGTTTCGTCTCAGTCTTTGCCGGGATCCTCGCGAAGCGCTTTCCCGATCCCGCCAATGCGGCGGATGACGATCGTCAGGCCTTTCAGGAGAGCCTGCGCGCGGCACTGCACAAGCGCCACGAGGGCCGCGAGGGCCCGGCGTTCTATGAGGAGTTCGGCGCACTCGAGCAGGCGATCAGCGCCTTCGAGGACGGGCGCCGCAAGGCCGTGCTCGCCGCGCGGGCCGACAAGCCGGTTCGCGCGCTCGATCAGGCCGTGTTCCGCTTTTCCGATGTGGTTTCCAGTCTCGCCAGCAAGTACGGCGCGCTGGCGGCCGCCATCTCCACCGTCATCGATTTCCTCAAGCCGATCGGCGACTATGCCGTCGTGCTGATGATCGGCGCGGCGGTCGTCGGCGTCGGCAGTTCGATCGCCATGCGCTTCACCGAGCACATGCGCGGCGAGGCGCGCAAGCTCGCCCTGTTCTGCGCGGCGCTGTTCGTCTGCAGCGGCGGCTGGCTCGCCATCGGCGCGGCGATCCCGGGCGCCGAGGCCAACGGCGTGGTTGCCCGCGTCATTCCCGGCGCATCCGACATTCAGGCCCTGCTGCTCGACAAGCTGTCGCAGATCGCCCAGAACACCAAGGAAACCTCCGAGGGCGTTCGCAGCATCGACAAGCGGCTGGAAAAGATGGCGGAGGACAGCGACCCGCTCGTCTACGCCCGCAAGGAGATCGAAAAGGCCGGCTATACGCTCGACACGGCCGGCTACCTGAAGGCGCTCGCCGACGGCACCGGGCAACTGCCCAATTTTCATGAAATCAAGGTCGTCCCCAACGGATCGGAGTTCCGGTCCTTCCTGCTTGCTCGCCCGCTGCCGGGCGACGCCGTCGACGCTGTGCTCGCCCGCGTCTCCGGCATGAAGGAGGAGTCCGTCGCGGCTCTGCGTGAGGAACTGCGGACACCCTTGCTGGCCTTGCGCGGTGCGCCGTCGCTGAACGGCTTGCGCGCCCAGGCCTGCGGCGGGCGTCCCGAGACCTTTCTCGCCGAACTCCTGAAGGTTCACCTCGGCAAGGACTGCGCCGACGAGGCCACCTGGGTTCGCAAGACCATCGATCTCGTCGGCCGCATGCTGTCGCGGTTCGCCATTCCCGGCATCACCTATCTCGACCTGACCTATGAACCCGCCTCGGCACAGCTTGTCCCGCCCGCCGAGTTCGAACGCCTGCGCGACACGCGCCCCTACACCGGTCCGGCGCGGATCATCGCGGCGAGCGGCTATCTGGCTCAAGGCAATCAGGTACTGGATCTATACACTGACGGTCTTCGCAAGCTGACTTCGCTGTCGGTGGCGGGTGTCCAGCCCGCGGATACGCCCTGCCTGTCCGGCGCCCTCGGCGTATCGGGCGTTTGCGAGGTGCGCGCGTTCTTCCTGCTGTCGCCGGATCTGGACATGCGCGCCATCGGCATGACGACACCGCGCGCCAGCGAACAGATGCCCTCTCTCGCCGGCTTCCTGCCGAAGGCGAAGCCCGGAGCGGCCGGCGTAGTTGTCACCCTCCAGCGCGATGCGGTGTTCCAGCTCCCGTTGGGACCGGTCCGCTCGGCTGTGCTCATCGCCAGCCAGGGCGCCGGCGCCGCCAGGCTCTATTGCGACGTCAGCACAGGGCAGGCCTGGACAGTCGTCCGTTTCGGCTTTGGCGCACCGTTCGACAAGCTCGCCCCCGATCTCTTCTCCCAAACCAGTTCCACCATCAACCAGCCGATATCGGCCCTGTTCGACGCGGAACGCGTCGTGACCACCTGGAACACCCCCGGCCGTTTCGGCCAGTACGGCTGGACCATCGGCCTGATGCCGGATTCGCTGCAGGGGTTCCGGACCAAGGGTATCGTCACCCTGTCGCCCGGCGGGCGCAAGGCCGCGACGTTCAATCTCGCCGCCGCCCGCGCTGCCATCGACGCCGCGCTCGCCGGCACGCCCTGCCAGTAGCCATCCGTCAAGCGCGGCGGACGCCGGGTCGCTCGTCCGGGCAGGGCGCGGACGACGCGCGGCATGACGAACGGGATCAGGGTAACCTCTCGCGGAATGCCCAGAGCGCGTCGGCGGCAATGCTCTGAATCCCGCCGTCAACGGCGGGGATCAACCGCGCAACCTGAATCGGAACATCAGCCCCGAGCCGCCGGATTCTGAAGCTGAACATCAATCCGGACGCGCGGATTCTGAATCTGAACATGAAGTTGGCGGAATAAATCAATTAAAAACAATGCCTTATGTCGGATATTCAAAGTTCGGGCAAACCCGCCGCATCACGGCCGACGCCAGCGCTCCGGCCCCGTCGCATCCGCAACTTGATTCAAAACCGCATGATGCGACGGCACCGCCGCTTCGCCGATCCATCACGATGGTGCCCGCACGCTCGATCCGCCAACGTGCCCGCTTTCGGCCCGGTCGTTGATTTTCCGGTCGCCTCCCGCCCGCTTCCGGGTCTATAGAGGCCAGCCGTCGTCCCTCTCGCCAGGCGTCCGTCCCGCACGGCGCCCGAATGCCATCTCGCGAGCCACACCCATGAGCCTGCCCGTCGCGTCGCGCTGGAAAAGCCTGCCCCATGCCGGCCCGGCGATCTCCGTCGCGCCGATGCTCGACTGGACCGACCGGCACTGCCGGACGTTCCATCGCCGCCTGTCGCGGACGGCCTTGCTCTACACCGAGATGGTCACCGTCGGCGCCATCAAGCATGGCGACCGCGACCGGCATCTGGCATTCTCCGCCGACGAACAGCCGGTCGCCCTGCAGATCGGCGGGTCGGACCCGGCCGACATGGCGCTCGCCGCCCGCATCGGCGCCGACTACGGCTATGCCGAGATCAACATCAATGTCGGCTGCCCCTCCGATCGCGTCCAGTCCGGCCGCTTCGGCGCCTGCCTGATGCAGGAGCCGCTGCTGGTGGCCGATTGCGTCGCGGCGATGAAGGCGGCGGTCGCGGTGCCGGTCACCGTCAAGTGCCGCGTCGGCGTCGACGATCAGGACCCGGAAGTCGCCTTGCGGGCGCTGGTCGCCGCCGTCAAGGCCGCCGGCGTCGACGGCGTCGTCATTCACGCCCGCAAGGCCTGGCTGCAGGGCCTGTCGCCCAAGGACAACCGCACCATCCCGCCGCTCGACTACGGCCTCGTCCATCGCGTCAAGGCCGAGAACCCCGACCTCGCCATCGGCATCAATGGCGGCATCGCCACGCTCGACGATGCCCGCGCCCACCTCGCCCATGTCGATCATGTCATGATCGGCCGCGCCGCCTACGAGACGCCGCTGATCCTCGCCGGCGTCGACCGCCTGCTCGGCCATGCCGATCCGGCCGCGCCCGACCCCGACCCGTTCGCGGTCGCCGCCGCTATGGCACCCTATATCGCCGCCCATGTCGCCCGGGGCGGGCGGGTCTCCAATGTCGTCCGCCACATGCTCGGCCTGTTCCCGGGCTATCCCGGCGCCCGCGCGTGGCGGCGGATCCTCACCGTCGAAGGCGTCAAGCCCGGCGCCGGCATCGAGGTGCTGGAGGCGGCGCTTGCCGCCCTGCGGCGCCCGGATGGCGGCCATGCGGCGGCCGCGTCGCCGCCGGCTCTCGACAATTCGATCGATTCAAGGCATTCGCAGCCGGACTGAGCCCTTACCCGCAAAAGACCGAAAAGAACCCCCGATGACCCTTGCCGGCACGCCGATTTCCGAACTCATCTGGCTTGCCGTCGCGCTGGTCACGACCGGGCTCATCACCGGCGTGCTCGCCGGCCTCCTCGGCGTCGGCGGCGGCGCGGTGATGGTGCCGGTGCTCTACGAGCTGTTCCGCATTCTCGACGTGCCCGAGGCGGTGCGCATGCACCTTGCCGTCGGCACCTCGCTGGCGGTGATCATCCCCACTTCGATCCGCTCGTTCAGGGGGCATCTGAAGAAGGGCGCGGTCGATGTCGAGCTGCTGAAGCAATGGGCCGTGCCGGTGGTCGTTGGCGTCGTCGCCGGTTCGGTCGTCACCGCCTTCGTCTCCAGCGCCTTCCTCAAGGCGGTGTTCGCCGTCGTCGCCACCCTCAATGCCATCAAGCTCGGCTTCGGCCGCGATAGCTGGCGTCTCGGCCCCGATCTCCCGCAAGGGGCGTTTCGCCCGGCGAGCGGCGGCCTGATCGGTCTGTTCTCCGCCTGGATGGGCATCGGCGGCGGCGTCTTCGGCAATGCGGTGATGACGCTCTACGGCCGCCCGATCCATCAGGCGGTGGCAACCTCGTCCGGCCTCGGCGTGCTGATCTCGATCCCCGGCATGCTCGGCTATATCGGCGCCGGCTGGACCAGGATGGACATGCTGCCGCCCCTGTCGCTCGGCTTCGTCAGCCTGATCGGCGCGCTCCTGCTGTTTCCCACCAGCCTCCTGACCGTGCCGATCGGCGTCAAGCTCGCCCACAACCTGTCGAAACGCCGGCTGGAAGTGGCCTTTGCCGTCTTCCTTGCCCTCGTCGCCGCCCGCTTCATCGCCAGCCTGATCTGGTAGCCGGCATCGGCGCGTCAGCGCCTTCGGCCTCAGGCATCATTGCGTCAGGATCAGCGTGTCGCCCTCGACCCGGTAGGACGACAGCCGGTCGAGCACGTTCATCCCCAGGAGCGACCCGCGCAGGCTGCCCGGCCGACTGACCAGCGCCTTCACCGGCCCGAGCCGGATCGAGCCGATGGCGAAATTGTCGATCACCGTCGCCGCCGACAGCGTGCCGCCATTGGCGGTGGCGGTCGGCTGGTCGAATGTCAGCCGGTCGGTGTCGATGCCGATCGCGCGGGCATCCTCGAAGCTCAGCGCCACCGTCGATGCACCGGTATCGACCAGCATGTCGAGCCTGTGGCCGTTGGCGTGGGCACTGACGAGGAAATGCCCGTCGCGTCCGCGCGCCACCACCGCCTCGCCGGCGCCGCCGGCGACATGGCCCGGCGCCAGCATCGCCAGCGTCCGGTTGCCGATCGCCTTGAACTCGGCGCGATAGCCATAGCCGGCGACCAGTACCAGCAGCAGCGCCAGCCAGACGATCGCCTGTTTCAGCGTCTCGCCCATCCGCCCGCGCGCCCGCAGGATCAGCGCCCCGACCAGCGGCACGCCGAGGATCAGAAGATAGCTCAGCCGGGCGAAATCGCCGGCCGGCAGATTGCCCACCTGACCGCTGCCATGGGTGGCGATCAGGATCACGCAGACGATGGCGATGGCGCCAAGCCCGATCCACGGCATGGGGCGGTTCCTCACTGCTGCGCCTGCTGGGCCTGCGCCAGCGCCCGCTTGCGCATCGGCAGCGCCTGCAGCACCCGCGCCCGCTGTCCGTCGGAGAGATCGCGCCAGCGGGCGATCTCATCCAGCGACCGGTAGCACCCCGAACACAGGTTGGCGACCGGATCGATCCGGCAGACGTTGATGCAGGGCGATGCGACGGTCATGGGCGCTTCCACCAGTCATGGCGCGGGTTCGGTGGCGGGCGGGGCCGGACGGATGACAACGGCAACCCCGCCATCGTCACGCCAGCACCGCCACCAGGAACAGCACTTCGGTCACTTGCTGGGTGGCGCCCAGCACGTCGCCGGTCTGGCCCTGAATGTGCCGCGCCGACAATCGCCCCATTACATAGGTGCCGATGCCGACAAGGCAAAGCGCCAGCGCGGTTTTTGCCGCCCCGACGATGACGATGCCGATCGCGCCGGCGATCGCCGCCGAGAGCGCCAGCGCCAGGGCCAGCGTCGCCAATGTCGGCCGGCCGGCGGCATTGCCGGCGCCATCCTCGCGCGCCGCCGGCAGCGCCACGAAGATCGTCAGCACCACCGACCGGGAAATCACCGCGATCGCCACGAACAGCACCGCCGTCGCCGTCGCGCCGACGGCGCCGATCAGCCCGGCATAGCCGAGGATCCGGATCAGCGTCGCCAGGATCAGCGCCGCCGAGCCGTAGGAGCCGATCCGGCTGTCCTTCATGATCTCCAGCTTGCGCGCCCGCGTCCAGCCGCCGCCGAACCCGTCGGCGGTGTCGGCGAGCCCGTCCTCGTGGAACACGCCCGTGGTCATCATCTGGATCGCCAGCGCCAGCGCCGCCAGCATCGGCGCCGGCAGGGCGGTCTGTCCGCCCGCCGCCAGCGCGGCCGCCGCCGGCAGGCCGATGATGATCGACGCCAGCGGCAGCATCCGCGCCGCCGTGCCGAAATCCGGCATCGCTGCCGGCTCGTCGAAACGGTTGAGCCGGGGGATCGTCAGCCGCGAATAGAACCGCACCATGGCGGCGGTTTCGGCGACAAGTCGGGGGAGTAGGTCAGCCATCATGCACCGCCGATAAACCATGCCCGCGATCATTGGAAGACGAAGCGGCGAAGTCGTCGCGTTCTTACGATGCGTAAACCCCCGCCCGGCATGCTGTCGGGCCTGTCGACACGCCCGGCCGCGCGGGAGGGATATCGCCGATGCTGTTTCTTGCTCTTCTGCTGATCCTTGCCATTCTGATCTACCTGCTCGTCGTCGACACGAGGGCGCGCCTCGCCGCCCGCGCCATGGCGCCGACACCGGTGCGTCTGGTCGACATCGACGCCGAGCGCAAGGTCGTCCGCCGCTCGAAGGCAACCAAGGTCAAGTATATCGTCCGCCTGCTGTTCGAAGGCCCGCAAGCCGACATGCTTGAGCACAGGAAGTCGTTTTCGTTCCAGTTCACCGCCGATCGCTGGCTCAACCGCTTCGCCATCGGCCAGGTCATCCCGGTCAAGCCCAATATCGCCAGGCGCGGCGGCGTCTTCCTGCCCGGCGAGGAAAACCACCTCGACTACCTGCTCATCCTCGGCACGCTCGCGATGGTCGGCCTGACCGTTCTGGCCCTGATCGACCGCTGGTAGCTGCCGGCCGCGTCGAATGCGGGCTCAAGCGTCCGAACCGTCGCCGGCCGGGGCGACGCGGTGCCGCCGGGCTCGAACTCGGCGCCGAGCGCGCGGTTTTCTTGCCGTTGTCACGCCATCGCGCGAAAACGGAATTCCACTTTCAGGCGGCATGCTCTAGAAGCCGGTCCAGTCCAGCTTCAACGGGAATCCGCTTTCATGGCCCTGACCGCCCTGCCGTTCGACGACTTCCGCGATCTGATCAACCTCGTTCCCGGCCCCGATCGCGGCGCCGTCGACGCGGTCAAGGCGCGCGACGCCCAGCTGACCAAGCCGCCGGGCAGCCTCGGCCGGCTGGAGGAACTGGTCGAATGGCTCGCCGCCTGGCAGGGCAAGGCCGACCCGTCGGTCATTCGCCCGGTCGTCGCGGTGTTCGCCGCCAATCACGGCGTCGCCGATCGCGGCGTTTCGGCCTATCCCGCCGCCGTCACCCGGCAGATGGTCGAGAATTTCGCCGCCGGTGGCGCCGCCATCAACCAGATCTGCGCCGCCAACGACATCGGCCTCAAGGTGTTCGAGCTGGCGCTCGACTATCCGACGCCCGACATCACCATCGCCGACGCCTTCGACGAGGCCGGCTGTGCCGCCACCATGGCCTTCGGCATGGAATCGATCGCCGGCGGCACCGATCTCCTCTGCCTCGGCGAGATGGGGATCGCCAACACCACCGTCGCCGCCGCGATCTTCCATGCCCTGTTCGGCGCCGAGGCCGGCGACTGGGTCGGCCCCGGCACCGGCGTCGCCGGCGAAGGCCTTGCCCGCAAGGTCGAGGCCGTCCGCGCCGCCGTCGCCCGTCTCGACGGCAAGACCGACGACCCGCTCGAAGTGCTGCGCCGCCTCGGCGGCCGCGAGATCGCCGCCATGGCCGGCGCCATCCTCGCCGCGCGCTACCAGAAGATCCCGGTGATCATCGACGGCTTCGTCGTCACCGCCGCCGCCGCCGTGCTCTGGGCCGCCAATGCCGCCTCGATCGACCACTGCCTGTTCGCCCATTGCTCGGCCGAATGGGCCCACGCCAAGGTGCTCGACGCCATGGGCAAGAAGCCGCTGCTCGATCTCGGCATGCGTCTCGGCGAAGGCACCGGCGCCGCCCTCGCCGCCGGCATCGTCAAGTCCGCCGCCCAGATCCACGCCGGCATGGCGACCTTCGCCCAGGCCGGCGTCAGCAACAAGGACTGACAGCCGTTCGCGCCGGCGCGCAAGCGACTTGGGGGAGCGAACCGGGGGGAGGGGTGGAAACCGGCTGGCGCCCGCCGCCGGTTGACGCCGTCTGTTACGCCCGCTGGCGCTTCGGCACCGACCAGATCTTGGCGGTGTAGTTGTCGTCGACCGGCCGGCGCCGCTTGCGCTCGTCGATCGCCGGCATCACTTCCAGCACCCGCGGCGACGGAATGGTGAAGGTGATCTCGGTGCCCTCGCGCAGCTTCGAGCGCAGGTCGAACGTGCCGTCATGCATCGCCACCAGCGCCTGCACGATGTTGAGGCCGAGGCCCGTGCCCTGTTCGGCCGACTTGATCGCGATCGATCCTTGCCCGAACGCCGACAGCACCACCGGGATTTCCTCTTCGGGAATGCCCGGCCCGGTGTCCTTGATGCTGACATACTGCCCGCCGCCGGCGGTCCAGCCGACCTTGACCGTGATCGAGCCGCCGGCCGGGGTGAACTTCACCGCGTTCGACAGCACGTTGAGCACGATCTGGCGCATGGCGCGCTCGTCGGCCCAGATCTTCGGCAGGTTGTCCTCGTATTGCTCGACGATCGTCAGGCCCTTGTTCTTGGCCCGAAGCTTCATCATGTGGACGCAGTCTTCCACCGTGTAGAGCAGCGTCACCGCCTCTTCGTTCAGCTTGTAGCGCCCGGCTTCGACGCGGCTGATGTCGAGGATCTCGTTGATGAGATTGAGCAGATGCTGGCCCGAGGCGTGAATGTCGCCGACATAGTCCTTGTAGGTGGCGTTCTCCAGCGGTCCGAGCATCTCGCCCTTGATCACTTCGGAAAAGCCGAGAATGGCGTTGAGCGGCGTGCGCAGCTCGTGGCTCATGGTGGCGAGGAACCGGCTCTTCGCCAAATTCGCCTCTTCCGCCTTGCGCCGGCTCTCGTCCGAGATCGCCTTGGCCTGTTCCAGTTCGGCGATCAGCGAGTCCTTTTCGGCGCGGCTCTCCACCATGGCAAGGCCCGAATAGTAGAGCCGGTAGCCGAGGATCAGGAAGAACGCCAGTACGCCGATCGCCATCGCCGCCATGGCATAGGTATAGGGAATGCCGCCGGTGCCGGGCGTGCCGCGCGAAGCAAAGCCGACGGCGGTGGCGACCACGATCGGCGACGTCGTGCTGATCATCGCCGTCGGAATGTTCGACGACAGCATCACCCCGACCGCGACGACGATCAGCATCGCCGCGAACTGGAACACCTCGACCGACTGGCCGGTCGCCGGCGGAATCAGGAACAGCAGTGCCCATGCGATGCCGTTGGCCAGATCGAGGCCGACGAAGCGATTGCGCCAGGTGCGCACCACGCCTTCGTCGCGCGGCAACCGCAGGAAGTTGCGCGCAATCATGATCGTCGCCACGTGGCAGGCCAGCACCAGCGTCGCCCAGCCGAGAACGATCGGCTGATCGACCCAGATCATGCCGATCATGCCGACCATCACCACCAGCATCGGGATGGCATAGGACGAGGCGACGCGATTGTGGGCGTGGATCAGCGCCAGTTCATAGTCGAATGCCGGCTTGACGCCCGAGGTCGACGACAATTGATCGCGTACGTCCCGGACGGTACGCGTCGTTTGCCGGCGTCTCTGCGCCTTTTCGGCATTGATCGCCGTCCGACTTGTGGTCGGATCGACGGGCGACTGCGCCATGAACTCGGACCCCGACAAACCTGGAGGAGCGGATTGCCCCTCGACTGACACGGATTGTCGTGATCTTGGCGGAGAAGTGTTAACGCCATGCTGATTCCTCCCCCCGCTTGCGGAGTTTTCCCATGACCCGGCGACGCCCGGTCGGCCTCATCCCGCTCCTCGTCGGCGCCGCCATCGCCGGCGCCGGCGCCTATGTCGGCAAGCACGGCCTCGACCCGGGCAAGCCGTCGCAGTACCTGTTGGGGCAGGCCACGGTCGTCGATGGCGATACGCTGGTGGTGCAGGGCCGCAAGGTCCGCCTGATCGGCATCGATGCCCCGGAAACCGACCAGGACTGCGGCAGTCCCTCCGGCAATTACGGCTGCGGCGTCGAGGCCCGCCGCCATCTGGTCAAGCTGATCGGCGCGTTGCCGGTGATGTGCGACGGCAAGCAGGACGACCGCTACGGCCGCCTGCTCGCCGTCTGCGTCGTTGGCGGTCGCGATCTCAACGCCGCCAT
This sequence comes from Hyphomicrobiaceae bacterium, assembly GCA_016793065.1. GTDB lineage: Bacteria > Pseudomonadota > Alphaproteobacteria > Rhizobiales > Ancalomicrobiaceae > JAEULV01. The sequence continues at coordinate 56,501 of JAEULV010000012.1, read as the reverse complement.
GGTCCGCGATGGCTGGGCCGTCTCCTATCGCGGCAACTATCGCGCCGAGGAACAGGCGGCGCGCACCGCGTTCTCCGGGCTGTGGTCGGGCGATTTCGTCCTGCCGCAGGACTGGCGCAAGGCCACCCGCGGCGATGCCAGCGGCGACGGCGGCGACATTGGCGACGACTACGCCTTGTGAAATCATCCGGACAATCGCCACCCGTCGGCACCGGCATGAAATCCAACATTCACGTTTGCGATTGCCCGGTTTGCCTTTAGCCTTGGCCCGGAAGTCGAAGCCCCGCTCGAACGGTGGCTCACCGGGAGGCACGCATGAACCAGACCGACCTCGGCGCTCCGAAGCCCACCGAACTCTATGACGGCGGCCGCGCCCCCAATCCGCGCCGCGTGCGCATCTTCATGGCCGAAAAGGCGATCGAACTGCCGATCATCCAGATCGACATCGCCAAGAAGGAACACAAGACCGAGGGTTTCACCCGCCTCAATCCGATGCAGCGCCTGCCGGTGCTGGTGCTCGAGGGTGGCGCCGTCATCACCGAATCGGTGGCGATCTGCCGCTATCTCGAGGAGCTCTATCCCGAGCCCAACCTGTTCGGCCGCACGCCGCTGGAGCGCGCCGAGGTGGTGATGTGGAATCGCCGGGTCGAACTCGGGCTGTTCGCTTCGGTCGCCGCCGTGTTCCGTCACCTGCATCCGTTCATGGCCGAGTTCGAGGTGCCGCAGATCGCCGCCTGGGGCGAGGCCAACAAGACCAAGGTCGCCGAGCAGCTCGCCTTCCTCGACAGCGAGCTCGACAGCCGCCGCTTCATCGCCGGCGAGCGCTTCACCATCGCCGACATCACCGCGCTCTGCGCCATCGAGTTCATGAAGCCGTCGCGGCTGGAACGCCCGGCCCACCTGCTCAATCTCGCCCGCTGGTGGGACGAGGTCTCCGCCCGCCCCAGCATCCGCCCCTGAGCCTTGCCGGATGAGTGAAATCGGCGTCGAACCCAGGGCCGTGCCGTCGGGCTCGCCGCTCGCCGCCCTGCTCGCGCGGGTCGAGGCCTGCCGCATCTGTGTCGATTGCCCGGTCGGCGCCCCGCTGCCGCACCCGCCGCGCCCGGTCGCCCGGCCATCGGCCACCGCCCGCCTGCTGATCGCCGGTCAGGCGCCCGGCAACCGCGTCCACCAGTCCGGCATTCCCTTCAACGATCCATCCGGCGACCGTTTGCGGGGCTGGCTCGGTTTCGATCGGGCGACGTTCTACGACACCACCCGCGTCGCCATCCTGCCCATGGGCTTCTGCTTCCCCGGCCTCGATGCCAAGGGCGGCGACCTCCCGCCGCGCCGCGAATGCGCCCCGGCCTGGCGCGCCACGCTGCTGGCGGAAATGCCGCAAGTCGCGCTCGTGCTGGCGATCGGCAAGTATGCGCAAGCCTGGCATCTCGGCCGCGCCGGCGCCGCCTCGCTCACCGCCACCGTCGCCGACTGGCGCGCCATCCTCGCCCGCCCGGCGCTGCCCCGCGTCCTGCCCCTGCCGCATCCGTCGTGGCGCAATACCGGCTGGCTGAAGCGAAATCCCTGGTTCGAAGCCGACCTGCTGCCGGCCCTCCGCGCCGAATTGTCCCAACTCGGCTTCTGAGGCCGGCTTGGCGATGGCTGGAATGGATTTCTCTTGCGGCTTGTGATAACGCCGTCACTTGACAAAATATTCCAAGGTGAGAGCAATGGACCGCACCGACCGCAAGATCCTCACCCTGCTGCAGCAGGATTGCACCCTGCCTGTCGCCGAGATCGGCAAGAAGGTCGGCCTGTCGACCACGCCGTGCTGGCGCCGCATCCAGAAGCTCGAGGAAGACGGCGTCATCAAGCGCCGCGTCGCCGTGCTCGACCCGAAAAAGGTCAACGCCAAGGTCACCGCCTTCGTCGCCATCACCACCTCGACCCATTCCGAGGAATGGCTGAAGCGCTTCGCCGAAGTGGTCAATTCCTTCCCCGAAGTGGTCGAGTTCTACCGCATGGCCGGTCAGGTCGACTACCTGATGAAGGTCGTCGTCCCCGATATCGAGGCCTACGACGCCTTCTACAAGCGCCTCATCGCCAAGATCGAGATCGGCGACGTCTCCTCGTCCTTCGCCATGGAGCAGATCAAGTACACCACCGAGCTGCCGCTCTCCTACGCCGTGCTGGAAAAGGACCGCGCCGACGAGTGACGGCAGGGCGCCGCATCGCCTTCCAACCGGCGCCGGCCGTATCCCTGCAGGCCGGGCGCGTCAGCGCCTCCGGCCTCTGGCATCAATCGTCCTTGCCGTCGCTCTCGTAGCCCGGCAGGTCGGCCGCCGCGCTGAGGCGGGTCAGACGCTGGGCGACCTCGATCGCCGCCTGCCAGTCGGTGGCGAGCAGCTTCGGCCGCAGGAACTGGCGGAAATAGTCCGCCCACAGGAATTCGGCGAACGGCACGTCGGTCTTCTTGAAGCCGTCGCCGCCCCGCGCGAACCGCGCCAGCGAGCGCCAGGGATTGTCGCCGCAATCGCGGATATGGCCCGGCATCGCCGAAAACGGCTGCCGCATGCCGTCGGCATCGTAGGGATAGCACAGTCCGAGGTGTTCCATCTCCGCCCAGAAGTGCTGCGGCGCCAGGTCGGTGAGATCGTGCTCGATGCTGACAAAGCACGCCTCGACCCCCATGATGTCGAGGGCTCGCACCAGATGGTGATGGTCGATCATGTACAGCACGCCGCCCGGGCCGACCGCGCACGGCACCGGCTCGCGCTGCAGATAGGCCGCAAGCGTCCCCGCCTCGCGTCGCGCCGACAGCTTGTCGATGCGCCGCTGCACCGCGATCATGCCGACGGTCATCTGCGTCGGTCGCAGCGCCGCGATGGCCGCGCCGCCTCGGATTTCGGCCATGAACCTTCCCCAGCCACGGTTACCGGAAGCACGTCAGGATCGACCCTGCCTAGACAACCGTCAATAGCCCGCACGGGCGCTGCCGTCGACAGGGAAACCGCGCTTGTCGGTGATTTCGCCAACCCGCGTTTTCCCGTTGCCTGTTTGTAAAAAATGGTGCCAACATGTTGACGGTCCGAGGCGCTTGCCGACACCGGCGGCGAACCTCGTCACTGCGTCAAACGCGAGTGAGGCCGGAAAGACCCGGCTCGCGACGACGACTTCGGGACGCGCGCCAAGCCGCGTCGCGGCGGCGCCGTCAGCGCGGAAAACAATGCAAGAAGAATGCAAGCATGAAGGGGATTCCCATGCGTTTTGTTGCCAAGCTCGCCGCCGCGGCGGTCGCGCTCGTTGCCGTCTGCGGCGTCGCCGAAGCCAAGGAATGGAAGAAGGTTCGCGTCGGCACCGAGGGCGCCTATCCTCCGTTCAACTTCCTCGACTCCAACAAGCAGGTCCAGGGCTTCGAGATCGACTACGCCAAGGAACTCTGCAAGAAGATGAAGGTCGAATGCGAGTTCATCGTCCAGGATTGGGATGGCATCATCCCGGCTTTGCTCGCCGGCAAGTATGACGCCATCATCGCCTCCATGTCGATCACCGAGGAACGCGAGAAGCAGATCGCCTTCTCGGACTACTACTATACCACCCCGGCCTCCTTCATCACCTCCAAGAAGACCCCGATGAAGGACACCTCGCCGGCCGGCCTGAAGGGCAAGACCATCGGCGCCCAGTCCTCGACCATCCACTCGGCCTATCTCGAGGACAAGTACAAGGACGCCACCATCAAGCTCTACGGCACCCAGGATGAGGCCAATCTCGACCTCGCCAACGGTCGCCTCGACGCCGTGCTCGCCGACAAGGTCGTGCTCGGTGAATGGCTGAACGGCAAGGACGGCACCTGCTGCGCCTTCACCGGCTCGGACATCAAGATCGGCACCGGCGTCGGCGTTGGCCTGCGCAAGGACGACAAGGACCTGAAGACGCTGTTCAACAAGGCGATCGCCGAGTCGGTCGCCGACGGCACCTTCAAGAAGATCAACGACAAATATTTCCCGTTCCCGCTGCGTTGATCGCGCCGGTACGCTGACGGTTTCTCCCGGTCGGGCTCGCCCCGGCCGGGAGGCCCTTTCCCGCATCCATCCATGCCGACGTCCGGTGCCGGCGGCGCCGACGGAAGCCGCCGCCTTGCGACCGCGACCGGGGAGCCACACGCGCGATGGGCCACCTGTTTTCACTTCTGGCCTGGGGGCCGGACGGCTGGGGTGACGAGATCGCCTCCGGCGTCCTCGTCACCGTCGGCCTCGCCTTCGCCACGCTGCCGTTCGGGCTGCTGCTCGGCTTTCTCGTCGCGCTCGCCAAGCGCTCCGACATCTGGTTGCTCAACGCCTTCGGCAATCTCTACACCACCATCTTTCGCGGCCTGCCCGAACTCCTGACCCTGTTCATCGTCTATTACGGCGGCCAGATCCTGCTGCAGAAGCTCATCGGCTTGTTCTTTGATGTCCAGGTCGAGATCAATTCGTTCCTTGCCGGCATGATCGCCCTCGGCGTGGTGTTTTCCGCCTATTCGAGCGAGGTCTTCCTCGGTGCCTTTCAGGGCATTTCCCGGGGACAGGCCGAGGCCTCCCGGGCGCTCGGCCTGTCGCGCTGGCTGACGCTGCGCCTCGTCATCGTGCCGCAATTGCTGCGCCTGTCGCTGCCGGGCCTGTGCAATCTCTGGCTCGTGCTGTTGAAGGACACCGCGCTGGTGTCGGTCATCGGCCTGCCGGATACGCTGCGCATGACCAACATCGCCGTCGGCGTCACCAAGGAGCCGTTCTTCTTCTACCTGATCTGCTGCCTGATCTTCCTGGTGCTGGCGGTGCTGTCGTCGATCGTCATCGGCTTCATCGAATCCCGCGTCGAGCGCGGCCAGCGGAGGTCGAACGCATGACCGGACCCGCCGCCGAGCCCACCGCGACCACGCCCAGCAATGGCCTTTGGGCCCGCAAGGGCCGGGATGTCGCCATCGCGTCGACCCTTTGTCTGTTCGTCATCTCCGTTGCCTTCACCAACTGGCCCCTTGTGGCCGGCCAGATGCTGGGACACGAACTGTTCGTGCGCTATTGGCCGCGCATCCAGGGCGGCCTGCTGACGACGCTCAATCTCGTCTTCGTCTCGATGCTGATCGGCGGCATCCTTGCCTTCCCGATTGCCTTCGCCCGCGATTCCCGCAACCGCTTCCTGTCGGGCTGGGCCTTCAGCTATGTCTACTTCTTTCGCGGCACGCCGCTGCTTGCTCAGACGTTCCTGATCTATCACGGCCTTGGCCAGTTCATGGCGCCGCACCGCGAGTTGCTCGACAGCCTCGGCCTGTGGGCCTATGCCCGCGAGGCCTATTGGTACGTGCTGTTCGCCTTCGCCCTCAACACCGCCGCTTACCAGGCGGAAATCCTGCGCGGCGCCATCGCCTCGATCCCCAAGGGCCAGCGCGAGGCCTGCCAGTCCCTCGGCATCCCCGACCATATCGGCTTTCGCAAGGTGATCCTGCCCCAGGCGCTGATCACGGCGCTGCGCCCCTATGGCAACGAGATCATCCTGATGATCAAGGGCTCGGCCGTGGCGACCGTCGTCACCGTCTTCGACCTGATGGGCACCACCCGGCTCGCCTTCTCCCGCTCGTTCAATTTCGAGGTCTATCTGTGGGCGGCGATCCTCTACCTCCTCCTCGTCGAATGCCTCCGTCGCATCTGGGACATCGTCGAATGGTGGATCACCCGCCACCTCCGCCCGGCGAACGGCTAGGGGGGCACGGTCAGCCAGATTGCCCAGGTCGCGATGTACGGATATAAGTACATCCAGCTTGGAGGCTCAGCCCATGTCGAACGTCAACTTCACCGACTTCCGCCAGAATCTGGCCTCGCACATGGATGCGGTTTGCGACAATGCCGAACCCTTGCTGGTAACCCGCAAGAACGGCCGATCGGTCGTCGTCGTCGCGGAAACGGAGTTTGCCGCGATGACCGAGACGCTTCACCTCATCGCCAGCCCGCGAAACCGGCAGAACTTGCTTGAATCCATCGCGCAACTGGACCGCGGCGATACCGTCGCCGCCGCGTTGGTCGACGACACCCGGGAATGAGGCCCGGGAATGAGGCTGGTGTGGACCTCGCATGCCTGGGCCGACTACATCGGCTGGCAGACTGACGATCCAGGCGTCGTTCGACGCATCAACGATCTGGTGAAGGACGCCTGCCGCAATCCGTTCACCGGACTTGGCAAGCCCGAACCGCTTCGCGGCGAGTTGAGCGGGTTCTGGTCGCGCCGCATCACCGGCGAGCATCGTCTCGTCTACCGCGTTTCAGGCAAGGCCGAGACGCAGGCGCTGGAAATCGTCCAGTGCCGATACCATTACTGATGCTCACACCAGCAGCTCCACCCGTTCGAACTTCGTCACGTCGATGATGCCGATGTCGGAGATTCGCAGTTCGGGGATGACGACCAGTGCCAGCAGCGAATGCTGCATGTAGGCGTTGTTGAGGCTGCAGCCGCAGGCGCGCATCGCCTCGACCATCGCCTCGGCCTTGGCGGCGACGATCTCGGCCCGCTCCTGCGACATCAACCCGGCGATCGCCAGTTCGACCATCGCCAGTTCCTTGCCGTCCTTGAAGACCACCACGCCGCCGCCGATTTCGGCGAGCCGGTTGGCGGCCAGCGCCATGTCGGCCTTCGACGTGCCGACCACGATCATGTGGTGGCTGTCATGGGCAACGGTCGAGGCAACCGCGCAGGCCCCGTCATAGCCGAAGCCCGAGACGAAGCCGTTTGTCACCGTGCCGAGCGCCCGGTGGCGCTCCACCAGCGCGATCTGGCAGACGTCGGCGCCGATATCCATCGCCACCACGCCGCCCTCCACCGGCAGTTCCCGCGTCAGCGCCTTGGTCGGCGCCTGATTCTCGACCACGCCGATCACCCGCGCCGTCACCGCGTTCGCCCCTTGCGGCGCCGCGACGTCGAAGTCGGTCGCGGTCAGCGCCCGGCGCAGCCGCACGGTGTTCTTGGCGAAGTCCGGATAGACATGGGCCGGGATGTCGGCCGTCAGCCGCCCGCCCTCCGCCAGCACCACGCCGCGCCCGATCACCATTTCGATCGGCAGCGCCGCGAGGTCGCTGGTGACGATCACGTCGGCGCGGCGCCCGGGGGTGATCGAGCCGAGTTCCCGCTCCAGCCCGAAATGCTGGGCGCTGTTGAGCGTCGCCATCTGGATCGCGGTGATCGGCCGCAGCCCCTGGGCGATGGCGTGCCGCACCACCCGGTTCATGTGGCCTTCGTTGACCAGCGTGCCCGAGTGGCAATCGTCGGTGCACAGGATGAAGTTGCGCGGATCGAGCCCGTGCTCGGTCACCGCCTTGATCTGGGTGGCGACGTCGTACCAGGCCGAGCCGAGCCGCAGCATCGCCCGCATGCCCTGTCGCACCCGCGCGATCGCGTCCTCGACCCGCGTTCCCTCGTGATCGTCGGAGGGGCCGCCGGCCACATAGGCATGGAACGGCAGGCCGAGATCCGGCGAGGCATAGTGCCCGCCCACCACCTTGCCGCCGGCCATGGTCGCGGCGATCTCGCCGAGCATCGTCGCATCCTTGGCGGCGACGCCGGGGAAGTTCATCACCTCGCCGAGGCCGATGATCCCCGGCCAGCCCATCGCCTCGCGCACGTCGGCCGGCCCGAGCGTCGCCCCGGCATGCTCCAGCCCTGGCGCCGACGGCACGCAGCTCGGCATCTGCACGAAGACGTTGACCGGCAGCCCAAGCGCCTCGTCATGCATCAGCCGCACGCCGGCGAGCCCGAGCACATTGGCGATCTCGTGCGGGTCGATGAACATCGACGTCGTGCCGTGCGGGATGACGGCGCGGGCGAACTCGGTCACCGTCACCATGCCGGACTCTACATGCATGTGCGCGTCGCACAGTCCCGGCACCAGATAGCGCCCGCCCGCGTCGATCACCTGCGTGTCGGCGCCGATCGCATGCCGCGCCGACGGCCCGACATAGGCGAAGCGCCCGTCGGCGATGGCGATATCGGTGCCGGCGATGATCTCGCCCGAATGCACGTTCACCCAGCGGCCGTTGGTGATCACCATGTCGGCCGGGCTGCGGCCGCTGGCGACATCGATCAGACGGCCGGCGCTTTCGGCCCAGGTCGAGAAACTCATCGCTCGGTTCTCCATCCGCATGACGCAATTACCCGATGCTAGCTGCTTCGTCGCGCACTGGATACCGGCTTGCCGCGCGGTCGCGCCCAATGCGCGCGCCCCCATTGCGCCGGCCGGGCGGCGCGCTAACAATGGCGACCGCTGTTTTTCCCGGATCGGAGCATTCGCAATGGCCAAAGTCGCCTTCATCGGCCTCGGCGTCATGGGGTTTCCCATGGCCGGACACCTCGCCGTCAAGGGCGGTCATGATCTCACCGTCTACAACCGCACCAACGCCAAGGCCGAGCGTTGGGTTGCCCGCTTCGGCGGCACCCTTGCGCTGACGCCGCGCGCCGCCGCCGAGGGCGCCGATTTCGTCTTCACCTGCGTCGGCAACGACGACGATCTGCGCGAGGTCACCCTCGGCCCCGACGGCGCTTTCCACGCCATGCACCCGGGCGCCGTCCATGTCGACAACACCACCGCCTCGGCCAGCATCGCCCGCGAACTCGCCGACGCCGCGCTGGCCCGCGGCTTTGCCGCGCTCGATGCCCCGGTCTCCGGCGGCCAGGCCGGCGCCGAGAACGGCATGCTGACGGTGATGGTCGGCGGCGACCCGCAGGCCTATGCCTTGGCCGAGCCGGTGATCGCCGCCTATGCCCGCATGGTCAAGCTGATGGGACCGGCGGGCTCCGGCCAGCTCACCAAGATGGTCAACCAGATCTGCATCGCCGGGCTGGTTCAGGCCCTGTCCGAGGGGGTTCACTTCGCCAAGCGCGCCGGGCTCGATGCCGATGCTGTCATCGACGTCATTTCCAAGGGCGCGGCGCAGTCCTGGCAGATGGAAAATCGCGGCAAGACCATGAATGCCGGCAAGTTCGATTTCGGCTTCGCCGTCGACTGGATGCGCAAGGATCTGGCGATCTGCCTTGCGGAGGCCCGCGTCAACGGCGCCCAACTGCCGGCGACCGCTCTGGTCGATCAATTCTATGCCGAGGTCCAGAAGATCGGCGGCGCCCGTTGGGATACGTCGAGCCTCATCGCCCGGCTCGAACGCTGACGACACCGGTCCCGACCGCACCGCAGAAAATTCTGTGGCATTCCGCGTGCTCTTTCCCCTTGAATACGAACCGTTTTTCCTGTCTAAAACGAAGTCCGTACGCAAACCTACTCGGGAGGAACAAGAGTGGGTGGCGCGGAACAAGCAAGGACCCGCAATCGCTGCAAGATCGGTCGCCTTGGGAGGAGAGATACATGAAGCGTCGCGAATTTCTCAAGACCGCGAGCGTTGGCACTGTCGGCGCCGTCGCCGCTGCCGCCACCCTGCCGATGCCGGCGATCGCCCAGTCCGCCCCGGAAGTGAAGTGGCGTCTGACCTCGGGCTTCCCGAAGTCGCTCGACACCATTTACGGCGCGGCGGAAGTGTTCGCCAAGGCCGTGGCCGAGGCCACCGACAACAAGTTCCAGATCCAGGTCTTCGGCTCCGGCGAAATCGTCGGCACCGTGCAGGCCCTTGACGCGGTGGCTTCCGGCACCGTCGAGATGACCCACACCGCCTCCTACTACTACTGGGGCAAGGACCCGACCTTCGCCTTCGCCACCGCTGTTCCGTTCGGGCTCAATTCCCGCATGCAGAACGGCTGGATGTACCATGGCGGCGGCATGGATCTGCTCAACGAGTTCTACAAGAAGCACAACGTCATCGCCTTCCCGGCCGGCAACACCGGCGCCCAGATGGGCGGCTGGTACCGCAAGGAAATCAAGTCGGTCGAGGACCTCAAGGGTCTGAAGATGCGCATCGGCGGCTTCGGCGGCAAGGTGCTGCAGGGCGTCGGCGGCGTGCCGCAGCAGATCCCGGGCGGCGACATCTACCCGGCGCTGGAGCGTGGCACCATCGATTCGGCCGAGTGGGTCGGACCGTATGACGACGAAAAGCTCGGCTTCTACAAGGTCGCGCCGTTCTACTACTATCCGGGTTGGTGGGAAGGTGGGGCCATGCTCCACAACATGATCAACCTGAACAAGTGGAACGAACTGCCCAAGAGCTACCAGCAGGTCATCCGCTCGGCCTCGGCCGAAGCCAATGTCTGGATGCAGGCGAAGTACGACGCCCTCAACGCCGCGGCGCTGAAGCGTCTGGTCGCCAACGGCGCCCAGCTGCGGGCCTTCCCGACCGAAGTGCTCGACGCCTGCTTCAACTCGGCCAAGACCGTCTATGCCGAGATCTCGGGCCAGAACGCCGACTTCAAGAAGGTCCACGACGCGATGATGGCCTATCGCGCCGAAGCCTATCTGTGGTTCCAGCTGTCGGAGTACACCTTCGACATCTACATGATGAACCAGCAGCGCAAGAAGACGATCTGATCGTCCTCGCCGCCAATCTCGAATGCGAAACCCCGGAGGCAACTCCGGGGTTTTGTTTTGTCTCGAGGGGGGCATCGGGCGCGGCCATGCCCGGTCAGACGCGTTCCCGTGCGCGGTCGGCGGATCACGCCGCCAGCGCGGTGCTCTCGATGTCGAACGCTTCGATTCGGGTCTGGCCGTCGCGTTCGGCGATCAGCACGTGGTGCGACGGCACCGCGCTCCAGCTGTCGCGGACATCGTCGAGCGGTTCCGACACCACATAGGTCGACCCGCCCTCGGTGCGCCAGTAGAGGCTTGGCGAGTGCTCGTCCGAGGCGGTGCGGAAGGCATAGATCCGCTCGCCATCGGTGAGGGCGGCGGTGAAGCGCAGCGCCGTCGTCACGCCGTTGCGGCGCATCAGGTCGAGCGTGTCGGCCAGCACCTGCCGGATCGCGCCGACCGGGTCGGTCTCCAGCCCGCGCGCCGACGCCGCCAAAAACAGCGCCTCGCTGTCGGTGGAGCCGGTGCGGCGATTGTAGAGCTCGTCCGGAATCCAGCCCTCGATCGCCCGCCGCACCCGGCAATAGTCGCCGATCTGGCCGTTATGCATGAACAGCCACTTGCCGAGGGTGAACGGGTGGCAATTGGTCCGGCTGGTGGCGGCGCCGGTCGAGGCGCGCACATGGGCAAAGAACAGCCGCGAGCGCACCTGCCGCGCGATGTGCCGCAGGTTCTCGTCCGACCACGCCGGCAGCACCTCGCGGTAAAGCCCCGGCTCGGCGCGGTCGCCATACCAGCCGAGGCCGAAACCGTCGCCATTGATGCCGGTCTTGGCCTCGCGGGCGTTGATGCTCTGGTCGATCAGCGAGTGTTCGGGATCGCAGATCAGGCTGCACAGATAGACCGGTTCCCCGACATAGGCGACCCAACGGCACATCGACCCATCGTCCTTCACTGGCGCGGATTGCCGGCCGCGCGGGCCGGAAAACGTGGCAAGACCAACTGTCGCTCAACCATGCTGAACAGCATGTTAACAAAGTGTCATGGAATGGATTTCCACGTTCAAGCGGATTGACGACAACAAATTTATCCGTTTGCCGGCTGTTGCGGAAAGATCACGCCGAACGACGCCATCGCGCCAATCGTGGCGACGACGACCCGCCAATGAAAAAGCCGACCCGTCGCCGGGTCGGCTCCAATTGCGCAAGGGTGACGCGTGACGGTCAACCAGCCGAGAGCGAGCCAAGGCCCCGCCGCGCGCCGTCACTGGCCGTCACTTGGTCAACCCCATCGCCCCGATCGGCGCCACGTCGAGCGTCAGTTCGACCTTGCCGGCCTTTTCGAATGTCAGCGTCACCGGCACCTTGCCGCCGGCGGTCGGCGGCGCGGTGAGGTCGATGAACATCAGGTGGAACGAGCCGGGCTTCAGCACCACCGTGCCGCCGGCCGGGATTTCCAGACCCTGGTCAAGCGCCCGCATGGTCATCACCCCGTTGGTCACCGCCATCTCATGCACTTCCGGCTTGGCGGCGATCGGCGAGGTGAACGACACCAGCCGGTCGGCGACCTTGCCGGTATTGGTGATGGTCATGAACCCGCCCGACACCTTGGCGCCCGGCGGCGGCTGCCGCGTCCAGCCGCCTTCGATCCTGATCTCGCCGATCGTCGCCTTGCCGCCCGCCATGTTGGCCGGCGCGGCCATCGGCGAGCCGGCGGGCGCCATCATGTGCCCGGCATGCGGGTCGGCGGCCGGAGCGGTCTGGGCGGCAGCGGCGCCGATGCCGAAAACGAGGCAACCGGCGGCGAGGAGCAAGCGGGCAGGGATCATGCGAGGCCTTTCCAGCCATTGGCAATTCATCGGGAACGGCATCCGGCGGAGCGGGCCATCGCGCATCAGGATGCCACGCGGGCCGGCCGTTGCCTTGACAAATGCAAGGCACGGGATGCGCCCGGCGCCCCGTGCCTCGTCGTTGTCATGACGTGTCGCTGGCCTACTGCACCTTCGGTGGCTGGCTCATGTCGAGCGACGGTCCGCCCGCCGGCAACCCGCCAAGACCGTTGTCGCCCTCGAGTCCGCCGAGCCCGCCAAGTCCGCCCGGCACCTCGATCGTCACCTTCGAGGCGTCGACCTGCTTGCCCGAGACGATCTGGTTCAGCACGATGCCCGGCCAGAACAGCAGCAGCGCCACCATCGCCACCTGGATGAACACAAACGGCACGGCGCCCCAATAGATCTGCCCGGAGGTCACCGGCTGGATCTCGGCGCCGGTCACGACGTCCTTGTAGGCCTTCACCGGTGCCACCGAGCGCAGATAGAACAATGCGAAGCCGAACGGCGGATGCATGAACGACGTCTGCATGTTGACGCCCAGCAGCACGCCGAACCAGATCACCAGCGGCGTGATATCGCCGACTTCCTTGCCGCCGATCACCAGGAGGCCGTATTCGGTCGCCAACTGCACCGACGCCGGATCGGTCTTGAAGATCGTCTCCGCCGCCTTCGCCAGCAACGGCACGGCGATGAAGGCGAGCTCGAAGAAGTCGAGGAAGAACGCCAGGAAGAAGATCAGGATGTTGACGAAGATCAGGAAGCCGTACATGCCGCCCGGAACCGACGTCAGCAGATGCTCCACCCAGATATGGCCGTTGACGCCGTAGAACGTCAGCGAGAACACACGGGCGCCGAGCAGGATGAACAGCACGAAGGCCGACAGTCGCGCCGTCGATTCCGCCGCCGAGCGGGTCAGGCTGAAGTTGAGCTTGCCGTTCGCCGCCGCCAGCAGCAGCGCGCCGACGGCGCCCATGGCGCCGCCTTCCGTCGGCGTGGCGATGCCGCGGAAGATCGTGCCGAGGACGAGGAAGATCAGCACCAGCGGCGGCACCAGATCGGCGACGATCCGCCACACCGCATGGGCGATCGGCTGCGACCGGGCCTTCAGGATCATGTAGTAGAGGACGAACAGGACGGCGCAGGCCGCCAGTGTCACCAGTTCGAGCGCGCCCTCGCCGATCGAGCCGAGGATGCCCTTCACCGGCGCGGTGCCGAGGTCAGGATCGAACATCACCACCATCGCCCAGACGACCAGCAGGATCGACGGCAGCACCGCGATCATCACCCTGCCATAGGGCGCCCCCTCGCCGAAGGTCCGCGCCTCCGGCGGCAGCGCCGGTGCGCTCTTCGGGAAGATGATGGTCATGATCAGCACGTAGATGGCATAGAAGCCGGTCAGCACCAGGCCGGGCACCAGCGCGCCCTGATACATCATGCCGACCGAGCGGCCGAGCTGGTCGGCCAGCACGATCAGCACCAGCGACGGCGGGATGATCTGCGCCAGTGTGCCCGATGCCGCGATCACGCCCGAGGCGAGCTTGCGGTCATAGCCGTAGCGCAGCATGATCGGCAGCGAGATCAGCCCCATCGCGATCACCGACGCCGCGACGACGCCGGTGGTGGCGGCGAGCAGCGCGCCGACGAAGATCACCGCGTAGGCAAGGCCACCGCGCACCGGGCCGAACATCCGCCCGACGGTGTCGAGAAGCTTCTCGGCCATGCCGGATCGTTCGAGGATCAACCCCATGAAGGTGAAGAACGGGATCGCCAGCAGCGTCTCGTTCGCCATCACGCCGCCGAAGAACCGGTCCGGCAGTGTGCCGAGCAGGTTCCAGTCGAGGCTGATCTGCCCCTTTGAGATCGGCGCCAGCTCGACGCCGACAATGAAGTAGAACAGCCCGAGCGCCGCCAGCGAGAACGCCACCGGATAGCCGAGGATCAGAAACAGCATCAGGCTCGCGAACATGATCGGAGCCATATTGTGGGCGATGAATTCAGCCATCGCGTTCCCCTGTGCGGAGCCGCCCCGCGGGCAGCGTCACGATTGGATCATTGGGCAAGGCGCGCGGGCAGGATCGCTCGAGCGCGCCGGTCTGGCGGGGTCCGCATCAGCCGTGCGACGACGTGTGCTCGGGTTCCGGCAGGACGCCGCGCATCACCGCGATGTGCTTGATCAGTTCGCTGATCCCCTGCGCCAGCAGCAGCGCGAAACCGGCGAACATGATGAACTTGGCCGGCCAGATGACAAGACCGCCGGCGCTGCCGGAAATCTCGCAGCTCGCACCCGGCGGCAGGATGAACAGGCCCGGTGAATAGGAATTGGCCAGATTGGCGAAACACGGCTGGAACGACTTCCAGAACACCTGGCCGCACAGCACCGAGGTGATGATCGCGTAGGGCAGCAGGAAGGCGATATGGCCGAACAGGGTGATGATGCGCTGACTCTTGCGCGACAGGTTGTTGTAGAGCAGGTCGACCTTGATGTGCTCGCGCCGCTGCAGCGTCCAGGCCGATGCCAGCATGAACACCGCGCCGAACAGGTACCACTGCATTTCGAGCCAGGCATTGGAGCTGGTGTTCAGGGCCTTGCGGATGATGGCATTGCCGGCGGAAACCACCACGGCAGCCACGATCAGCCACGATACCCACTCGCCGATCTTCCGAGAAATGGCGTCGATGACCGACGTCACTCGCAACAACCCTTCCATCGTCTTCCTCCCCCGCCGGGTTCGCGTTCTTCATGACGCGACGCCCCGCCGATATCCCTCGCTGCCGTATCGTTCCGGGCCGCCCCCTGTCGGTGGCCAGGCCCGGAATTGACGTCGCCGACGTGATTGCACGATCAGCGAATTGCATGACGGCCATGCCGGATCAAGGACAGAACTTTAGTCGTGCGTCAACCGTCGTCATGCCGCTTTTTCATGCCGCGCCGATTCTATCGACACATTCGAGCCGCTGCGCCGGCCGGGGTTAAATTACCCTTGTGCCGATTGAACTTCGCCGCAGGTGGTGATGGCGATTGCGCTGGCGTCAGGCGCCGCTTGCCAGCATCCGGGCGCTGACGATGCCGAGCAGCAGCGAAGCCGTGGCGAAGCCGCACATGATCAACGCCAGCGGCCATGTCCCGCTCGCCACATAGGCGCCGGCCCAGGCCGAGCCGAGGGCACCGACGCCGACCTGGCAGGCGCCGTTGAGGCCCGCCGCCGCGCCCGCCAGGTCAGGCCGCGCGCTCACCGCTTCCGCCACCGCCGACGGCAGCGTCACCCCGTTGGCGATCGACACCATCAGCATCGGCAGGAACAGCACCAGCGGATGGGCAATGCCGGCGACAAGCCCGGCGATCATCGCCACCGTGCCGGCAAGCGCCAGCCCATTGCCGATATTGATCATTCGCGCCGTGCCGAACCGCGCCGCCTGCCGGCCCGAAAAGAAATTGCCGATGGCATAGCCGCCGGCGACCATGACGAAATAGAGTCCATAGGCCGAAGGCGACAGCCCCATCGTCTCGGTGGCGATGAACGGCGCGCCGCCCATGAAGGCGAAATACACTGCCGAGGCGCTCGCCGCCGTCGCCGTCGGCAGCACGAAGGCCGGCAGCGACAGGAGCGTCCGCCAGCTGCCCGCCAGCCGCGCCAGGTCGAACCGCCCGCCGCGATGCCGGTTGGTCTCGCCGAGATTGGCGACCGCCATCGCCAGCGTCAGCACCCCGGCGACGATCAGCATCCAGAAGATCCCGCTCCAGCCGACCCGCTCGTAGATCAGCCCGCCGACCGTCGGGCTGACGGTCTGCGCCATCGCCATGCCGGTGGTCATGTAGCCGATCATCGCCGCCGCCCGGTCCTTCTCGTGCAGATCGCGCACGATCGCCCGCGCCAGCGACAGCCCGGCCGCGCCGCCGATCGCCTGCACGATCCGCCCGGCCAGCAGCACCTCGACATTCGGCGCCGCAACGCACATCGCCGACCCGGCGATGAACAGCCCAAGCCCCGCAAGCACCACCGGCCGGCGGCCGAACCGGTCCGACAGCGGCCCCATGATCAGCTGCCCCAGCGCGAATGCCGCCAGATACAGCGACAGCGCCAGCTGCACCGTCGCATAGTCGGTGTCGAACACCCGCTGCAACCCCGGCATCGCCGGCACGACGATGTTGATCGCCAGCGGACTGACCGAGGAAATGGCGATCAGCACCAGAAGGTGCGGCGCGGCGGGGTGATGAGCTGTTGTCATGGTTCGGCGAACCTGACCTGTCGGCGCCGGGAAGTCCACCCCGGTCGGTGCATTGCCGGAGAGCTGCCGCGCGGTGACGTGTCGCCGCCACGCCTGCCGTCGGTCGACGAGGCACATGATTTCGGGCCGGCGTCATATTGAACGTCGTGAAGATAAGTTGACGTCGACGGAAGCCGGGAAATGAAAAAGCTCGCGATTTATTTGAACGAGCAGAGAATTGTACATTCAGGCAACAGCATGACGGATGCTTTCGTGACCAATTTGTCGCAAGACCGGGCCGAGGACAAACGGAATAGTTGCGCTTAGCGATTTGTTTACCAACCAGTGCTCTGCTCAAATCTGGATCGAGTAGTCTCGCATGGCAGGTTTCGAGGCTGAATCCGTGGACAGGAACTCGAGCTTTCCGGGGGCAAGATGCAGCGGCTTACCATTACCGAGCGCCTGACGCTCGTCGTCGCCATTCCGATGTTGATCGTGCTGGCATTGCTGGTCAAATTGATGCTGGAGAAAGACACGCTCGCCCGTCATTCGGCCGACACCTTGCCGATCGTCGAGCTCTCCCGTGTCGCCAGCGTCGTTGTTCATGAACTGCAAAAGGAACGCGGCGCTTCGTCCGGCTTCATTTCCGCCAAGGGCGAGGGCGCATTCCGGGATCTCATGGCGCGACAGCGCCTCGCCACCGACAACATGCTGAAAACGTGGGCTCCCGCCCGCGAGGCCGCCCGCCAGGTTGGCGCCAGCGACGCGCTCGCCCAGCGCATCAATCAGATCGACGCCGGCATCGACCGGATCGCCGGTCACCGCGCCAGTGTCGATGCCCTCGCGGTCGGCGCGCCGCAGAACCTCGCCTTCTACACCGGCCTGATCGAAACCATGATCGCCGTCGGCGGCGACCTCGTCGCCCAGGTCGAACAGCGCACCATCGCCTCCGACATCAACGCCTACCGGCTGTTCATGCTCGCCAAGGAGAAGGCCGGGCTCGAACGCGCCGTCGGCTCGGCGATGTTCACCGAAGGCAAGTTCAACCCCGACCGCTACCGCGTCTTCTCGCAGGTCGTGGCGGAGCAGAACCTGCTGTTCCGCGAATTCGAGGCCGCCTCGCTGCCGCAATACCGCACGCTGCTGGCCCGGACCGTTGCCGGCCCCGATGTCGACACCGTGATGAAATGGCGTGAAGTCGGCCTTGCGGTCGCCAAGACCGGCTCGACCGAGGGCGTCGCCGGGCCGGAATGGTTCGCCAAGACCACCGCCCGGATCGACCAGCTGAAGAAGGTCGAGGATGAACTCGGCGCCTCGATTCTTGCCCATGCCGAAGTCATCGCCTCGACCAGCCGCACCGAATTCTGGCTGACGCTGGTCAGCGAACTCGCTATCGTGCTGATCGTGCTGCTGCTCGTCGTTGTCGTCACCCGCTCGATGGCGCGGCCGCTCGCCCGCGCCGCCAATGCCATCGCCCGCATTGCCTCCGGCGATACCTCGGTGGAGGTCCCGCCGAAGCTCGACGACCGTTCCGAGGTCGGCCAGATCTCCAACGCCACCGGCGTGTTCCTTGCCGCCGTGATCGAGCGTCAGCACCTCGAGGCCAATCGCATCCAGGCCGAGGCGCGCGACACCCAGCTGCGCATCGCGGTCCTCGCCGAGATGGCATCAAGCGTCGAAACCGCCACCGAGCGCGGCATGGGCCGCATCGTCGCCGGCACCGACACCTTGCGCGAAAAGGCCGAGGCGATGACCGCCAAGCTGACGTCGGTCGGCGAGGCGACCGCCAGCGTCGCCGCCAAGGCGCGCGACTCGCGCTCCGTCAACGCCGAGGCTGCCCAGCTGTCGGATCAGGTCGCCCAGGCCATCGGCGAAATTGCCCGACAGGTCGCCACCGGCACCCGCATTTCCGCCGAGGCCGTCGAAAAGGCCCGGGAATCGCGCGAAACCATCGACGATCTCGCCCGCGCCGCTCAGGAAATCGGCTCGTTTGTCGAGATGATCTCGCAGATCGCCAACCAGACCAATCTCCTGGCGCTCAATGCCACGATCGAGGCCGCCCGCGCCGGCGAGGCCGGCCGCGGCTTTGCCATCGTCGCCAGCGAGGTCAAGGCGCTCGCCCAGCAGACCAACCGCTCGACCGAGCAGATCTCCGCCAAGGTCGGCCAGATCCAGCTGACCACCCGCGACGCCGTCGGCGCCCTCGCCGGCATCAGCCAGTCGATCGAGACCTTCTCCAGCGTGTCCAACGCCATTGCCGCCGCGATGGAGGAGCAGCGCGCCGCCACCGAGGGCTTCGCCCAGGCCGTCAACCAGTCGAGCGCCTCGGTGACCGAGGTCGCCGCCAGCATCGGCGAGATCACCGGCATGGCGGCCGAATCGGTCGCCCACGCCCGAGAGGTCGCCGCCGTCGCCGGCGAAATGCTCAAGGCCAGCGATGCCCTGCGCAGCGAAATCCCGTCGATCGTCCGCGAAGCCACCCAGCAGGCCGAACGGCGCAGCAGCGAGCGGATGCAACCGCCGGCCAACGGCCTGATCGAGCTGACCGTCAACGGCAAGACCATCCGCACCCGCTTCAGCAACATTTCCGCCGGCGGCCTTAAGATCCAGGCGACCGACGGTTTGCGCGCCGGCCCGCGCGTCCGCGTCCGCCTGCACGACGGCGTCGCGATCGACGGCCATGTGGCGTGGTGTCACGACGGCGAGGCGGGCATTGCCTTCGACGAGGCCTTTGCCGGCGCCGCCAACTACGTCACCGGCGCCGACGCCCGCGCCGCCTGACCCGATCCGGCCGCCGGCGGCAGCCCCTCACGCATTCGGTTCGATGCTTGAGGTCGCCGCCGGAGCCTGCCCATGCAGCCGCTCGCGATAGAACGTGTAGATGCCGGTCGCCACCACGATCGCCGCCCCCACCAGCGTGATCGCGTCGGGCACCTCGCCGAAGACGAGAAACCCGAGGCCGAGCGCGAACACCAGGATCGTGTAGCGGAACGGCGCCACCACCGACATCTCGCCGGTTCGCATCGCCACGATGATGAACACATAGCCCATGATCAGGAACACCGCCGCCCCGGCGAGCACCATCAGGATCGACGGGGTCAGCGGCTGCCAGTCGGCATAGGCCGAAAACCAGCCCTCGAACGGCTTCAGCGCCAGTCCGGTGGCGGTGATCACCACCGCCGTCAGCAGGCTCGCCAGGAAGGTCGGCACCTCCGCCGGCATCCGCGCCGTCGCCAGATCGCGCAGCGCCACGAATCCGACCGAAATCAGCACCGAAATCGCGAAGATGTTGAAGTCCGAAGCCCCCGGCCGGACGATGATCAGCACGCCGGCAAAGCCGATGGCGATCGCCATCCACCGTCGCCAGCCGACCCGTTCGCCGAGAAAGATCGCCGCCGCCGCCGTCACCGCCAGCGGCGTGCACTGGAAGATCGCGGTGACGCTGCCGATCGGCATGTGAAACAGCCCGGTCAGATAGGTCAGCGTCGCCCCCAGCTCGCCGACTACCCGCCAGATCACCATCGGATGGGCAAGGATCGCCAGCCGCGTGAACGCCCCGGTGGCAAGGCACAGCCCGACCAGCAGGGCGCTGGCGATCAGCCCGCGCGTGAACATCGTCTGCCCCAGCGGCAGGGACTCGCTCGCGACCTTGACCATAGTGTCGTTGACGACGAACCCGAGCATGGCGAGGTTCATGGCGATGATGCTGCGGGTATTGGCGCCGGCGACGGTCATGACGGGACTTTCGCGCCGGAATCGAGGAAAAAACCCGGCCGACGCAGCGAGCTTGTGGAAACACCCGCCAGTCAGTCGCCGAAGCCGATCATTTGGTCAACCCCGCCGCCCGCACACCAGCAATCGATTTAGCTGCGCCGGATGCCAGACACTGGACATCGGTCATGCCGCGCCGGCGCCGGCCGGTGACGCTCAGCCGCCGGTGACGCTCATGTGCCGGCTGACCGCCGGACGCGGCGAAACCCGGTCAATGATGAAATCGTGCCCCTTCGGCTTGCGCCCGATCGCTTCGTCGATCGCCCGCAGCAGCGCCTCGTCGCTCTCCGAGGCCCGCAGCGGCGCCCGCAGGTCGGCGGCGTCGTCCTGACCGAGGCACATGTACAGCGTCCCGGTGCAAGTGACGCGCACCCGGTTGCAGCTCTCGCAGAAGTTATGCGTCATCGGCGTGATGAAGCCGAGCCGCCCCCCGGTTTCGCCCACCCGCCAGTAGCGCGCCGGTCCGCCGCTGTCATGGTCGCTGGCAACCAGCGTGAACTGGTCCATCAGCCGCGCCCGCAACGCCGACAGCGGCAGGTACTGGTCGTTGCGGTCGGCGGTGATGGCGCCGAGCGGCATGGTTTCGATCAGGGTCAGTTCCATGTCGCGGCCATGGGCGAAGCGGATAAGCTCCGGGATCTCCGCCTCGTTGCCGTCCTCGCCGGCGAGCGCCACGGCGTTGAGCTTGATCTTCAGCCCCGCCGCCTGCGCCGCGTCGATCCCGGCCATCACCTTGCCGAGGTCGCCCCAGCGCGTCAGCCGCCGGAACTTCGCCGCGTCGAGCGTGTCGACCGAGACATTGATGCGCTTCACTCCGCACGCCGCCAGATCGGCCGCGTACCGCGCCAGCTGCGAGCCATTGGTGGTCAGCGTCAGTTCGTCGAGCGCGCCGGTATCGAGATGGCGCGACAAAGACCGGATCAGCACCATGATGTCCTTGCGCACCAGCGGCTCGCCGCCGGTCAGCCGCAGCTTGCGCACGCCGCGGGCGACGAAGGCCGAGCACAGCCGGTCCATTTCCTCCAGGCTCAGCACATCACGCTTCGGCAGGAAGGTCATGTCCTCCGCCATGCAATAGGTGCAGCGGAAATCGCACCGGTCGGTGACCGAGACCCTGAGATAGGTCACCTGCCGGCCGTGGGGATCGACCAGGGCATTTGTCGGCGCGGATGCGGCCGCCTGCGGCGCGGCGGTCATGAAGGCGATCTGATTGGTCATGGTCGTGCACATGGTCCGGCAATGCACGGGCCGCGCGTCTGCCTGCGCGCGCCTGCCGTGCAATTCAGTTTCCCCCGACCGCCCGACATGCCCGGCCGTGGCCTCCGCCAACGCCCGGAACCCTTGTGCCCATCTCAAGTGGGTGCGGTACCAGTGACCGGAAGAATAGGGTGGGCACGGCCGGCGTCAATTGTCTTTTATCAAGACGGCCTGTCCCCGCCGCACGACTTCTCGGCAATTGCGCCGATGCGTCGATTGCCCCCTGTCACGGCGAATACCCCTTGTCGATCGGATCGCCGCCGCTATGGTTCGCCGCAAGCCATCATTCCCATCGAAGAGCCAAGGACGCCGCGAAATGACCGACACCAAGCCATGGCCGAGCGAGATCCGCCTCTCCAAGGATCGCCGCACCCTGACGGTCGATTGGGATACCGGCGCCAGCGATAGCCTCACCGCCGAATACCTGCGCATCGCCAGTCCCTCCGCCGAGGTCCAGGGCCATAACGAGGCCGAGCGCAAGACCGTTCCCGGCAAGGCCGCCGTCGAGATCCTCGCCGTTGAGCCGGTCGGCAACTACGCCGTCCGCCTGCAGTTCGACGATATGCACAATACCGGCCTGTTCACCTGGGATTGGCTGTGGATGCTGGCGCGCGACCGCGACCGGCTATGGAGCCGCTATCTCGACGAACTGACCGCCAAGGGCCTGAGCCGCGACCGCTGACGCGGGGAGCGGCGCCGGGCAGGGGATGCGGCCGTCGCCGTCCCTGCCGTCAACCTGATCGCCGGATCAGTTGCGCGAGTCGTTGCGGTCCAGAAGGTATTGGTCGATCGACCGTTTGACGCCGCTGTCGGTGGCGGCGCCGCCGATCTTTTCCGCCGGCGATGGCGCCGCGCGCCCGCCGGACAGCCGCCGGATCGCATCGCCGAACCGCCCCTCGGCGCTGATGGCGATGTTGAAATGCGGCCGGCTCGACGAGAAGTCGAGCGACTTGCCGACCGATTCGAGGTCGGATCCGACCGAGATGATGGTCATCCCCAGCATCGCCGGCTTGCCGCCGCGATCGACCAGCAAAGCCGCCCCCGACGCGCCGCGGCCGATGTCGCAATTGGTCAGCAGCGCCCGCGTGCCGGTGGTGGTGAAGCGCATCTGCTTCGGCGGTGCCGGTGCCACCGCCACGTCGCAGTCGCTGATCGACAGCGTCGACTTGCCGCCGGACCAGTTGTCGTGGAAGCCGATCACCGTGGTGACCTTCAGTTCGGCCCCCTCGCGCAGCCGGGCGATGTCGCTGGCCGGCACCAGATCATAGGGCCGCACCCCCGGCACCGGTTCGTCGAGCCGCATCACCGCCCAGTCATTGCCGAACCGTCGCGACGCCAGCGTCGCCCGCTCGCCCGGTATCGTCACGCTCGAGGCGACGATCTTGCGCGCCACGATCCGCCCCTGCGACCAGATCAGGAAGCCGCATTGGCTGAAATTGACGTCGACCCGCCCGGTTCGGGTGTCGAGGAACGTGTGCGACGCCGTCGCGATCACGTCCGGACGCCCCACCAGCTGCGCCGTCGCCGCCGCGACGCCGACATCGCCGCCCTTCTTGCGCGAGAAGCACAGCAGCCAGCCCGACGCGGCAAATCGCTTCTGCAGGCTCGAAGCGTCGAAGCCCTTGTCGGAAGCATAGTCCTCGAATGTCTTGCGATCGTCGTCACCGACGATCACCGCCCGTGCCGGAGCGACCGCCGACAGGGCGAGTCCGATTCCAAGGCCAGCCGCCAACAGCAGGGAAGTCCGCACTCGCCATCTCCCAGACGCAAATCAAACCCGGTTCGCCTGGACTTTGCGGCGCCGGCTGCCTTGGCGCAAGCCCGTTGCTGCGAATTGGCCCGACGCCGCCGACGCGCGCGCGTCGCCACCCGACCATCGGCCCGCCAGGCCGGCCCACCGGCACTCGCGCCCGCCCGAAAACGACTTCGGGCCGGTGATGCGCACACCGGCCCGAGGCAGAACCTTGCGACTGGGGCGAGCGTGCCCCGGCCGGATCAGTTGACGACCACCACCCGGGCGCCGACCTTGACGCGCTCGTAGAGATCGGTGACGTCGTCATTGGTCATGCGGAAGCAGCCCGACGAAACCGACTGGCCGATGGTCCACGGCTCGTTCGAGCCATGAATGCGGTAGATGGTCGAGCCGATATACATCGCGCGGGCGCCGAGCGGGTTCTCCGGACCGCCAGCCATGAAGGCCGGCAGGTGCGGCTGACGCTTGCGCATCGCCGGCGGCGGGGTCCAGCCCGGCCATTCCGCCTTGCGCGTCACCGAGTGCGAACCGCCCCAGGTGAAGCCCGGACGGCCGACGCCGATGCCGTAGCGCAGCGCCTTGCCGTCGCCGAGCATCAGATACAGGCGGCGTTCGGCGGTGTTGACGACGATCGCGCCCTTCGTCTTCGAATGCGGGCCGTTGTAGTCGACAATCTCGCGCGGAATCGGCGTATACTTGACACCTGAGGACGTCTGCGGACGGTCCGATTCGTTACCCCAGATCGGACGGCCGTTCTGGTCATAGTCGATGATGCTGGTCGCGACCGCGACCTGGACCGGCTTGGATTCGGGATCCGCTTGCGCGACACCGGCCGAGAGGCCGACAGCCATGAGCGCAGCGGCGATCCACACGGAGTTGCGCATGATGCGTCCTCTTGATCGTCGAAACTGGGCAAAAAATGGATATTGCTTCGCGGATTGTCACCGCGAACTACCCCCATAGTGTTAACCTCGGCCGCTTAATGCAAGGCCGCATTCGCGCATGGCACGCCATCGTGAGCTTTCTCGATGACGGTGTTGTCGATTTGACACGGCGGTCTTGGCCTCAAATCCTTTGAATTCACGGCGTTGGACACACGTAAAGTTAGGAAACGTTAACGCCTTCGTGAGAATTTGTTAGTGAATAATGACGACTCAGCGGTAGCAAATGGATCTCGCCGAACTCGCCTACGCTGCAAGGGAAGGGTCGTCTCAAGAGCGGCTTCGACTGATCGAGGCGCTTGTGTCGATGATCGTCGCGCGCCGGGCACCGACCAAGCAGGAAATCCAGCTCTTCGAGGATATTCTGCAAAACTTCCTGCCGACCATCGACGAAGCCGGTCGCGCCCGGCTGTCCGATCGTCTGGCCGAATGGCCTCGGCTGTCGCGCAAGCTGACCCTCGTCTTCGCCAAGGACGTCATCGCCGTCGCCAAGCCGGTGCTGATGCGTTCGCCCAACCTCGACGACAAGACGCTGATCGACCTGATGCGCAGCGTCGGCGAGGCCCATTGCGTCGCCATCGCCCGGCGCGTCCGCCTGCCTGGCACCGTCGCCGATGCCTTGGCGCAACGAGGCGGCGTGCCGGTTCTCGCCGAACTCGCCGGCAACATGACCGCAATCCTGTCGACCGCGATCGTGCGCCAGCTGGTGGACGAGGCGATGCGCCATCCCGAGCTGGCGACGGTGCTGGTGCTGCGCCATGACCTGTCCGCCCGCGATTGCGATCGCGTCGTCGAGGTCATCGCCTCGCGCCTGCGCGCCCGCATCCGCGACGACCTGCTGACCCCGAAGCCGGAAGCCGTCATCGAGCGGTCTCACCTCACCCCGGCCGATCTGGTCGGCAAATGCCGCGATGGCGAACTGAGCCTCGACGAGGCCATCGTCGCCCTCGCCGAGGACGATCACCAGACCGAGATCGCCATCCTGTTGTCGGAGCGTTCGGGCTTCGACGAGGTGCAGGTGGTGAAGGTGCTGGTCCGCCCAGACGCTTCCGGCATCCAGATGGTGATGAAGGCGCTCGGCTGTTCGCCCGAGACGTTCCGCGCCGTCTGCAAGATGCGCCAGCACCTGCTGCGCTTCGACAAGCTGCGCCTGACCTGGGAAGTCGACGACTACATCAAGCTGCCGGAATCCAAGGCCAAGGAAACCCTCGCCGGCCTGAAACGCAAGAAGGTCGGCTGAACGTCGGGAGCCTGTGCCGACCGGCGTCCGGTTTCCCGTGACGATCAGCCGGGTACACTCACGCAGCGACCGAATGCGTCGATCATCTTCGAGGCACCTCCAGGGGCAGCCGCCCTGATCCGTGAGCCACATCTGGCGGACCCCGGTCATCTCCTCGACGTCCCTTGCCGATCATGCCCTCTGCAAGGGTGAATTGCGACAGAGTCGAGGTCGTTCGTCGAGCGGCGACGGTCAGCTCGCGAGGTAGAAGATCAGCGAAATCAGAAACGAGGCGATTGCCCCATAGATCACGCCACGCCAAAGCGCCTGATTCTGGGCCTTCCCGGAAGCCGCCAATGTATTTTGATGAATGAAATTGAGTTGTTCGAGATAGTCGGTCGAATACTTTTGTCGAAATGCATCCATCAGGGTTCGATACGAGCCGACGAGGTCGTCATATTTTCGCAAGGTCGTCGCGAGGTCACCCTCAGCCTCGGTCACCCCAAGGGCAATGCGATCTTGCTTCAGTTGTTCCGTGGCCCTGATCAGTTCGCCGTCGAGCGCGCCGACGATCGCGGAGACCCGAATGATCTCCTTGTCACATTTGTCGGCCGAAACAATCACGAGGATCTTGTAGCAATCGAGCCGAACCCGCTCGAGGTGCCGCGTCGCGCGCACGACCTCCTCGCGGTGTTGCTCGGCGTCCTGCGGCAGCGCGTTGGCGCGGGCAAGGTGCGTCATGGCACTGCGGATTTCGTTGTGGATCGGCTCCGGAAAGCGTCCCGACGTGACCTGAACGGCCGTTACCAAACGGGATACCTGCTTCAGGTAGTAGTCAAGAACATCGGAAATCGTTTCGCACTTCACCGCGCGACTCCATGGGATCGTGTTCTTGACGAAAAGCCGTGCCGTCTGGACAGACGGGGCGCCAACCGGTGGCGTCAGAGGTATTTGAGCCCGCGCTCGATCGACGCCAGGACCTCGGGTGTCATGACCTGCTGCAGCATCAGGTAGGGATTGCCGCGCGTTTGCACATCGGCGAGCCCCGGCATCACGGGCGGACGCTCATTGGCCGGATCCGTCAGATAGGCCGATGCGTCGGAGATGCCGGCGTCCTGCAGGATGCGGTCGACCGCCGGTGTCGCCTCCGTGGCGATCATGTCGATTTGTGTCATCACGGGGCAATCCTTCACCCCTGCTGCATCCGATACGCACAACAACAGGGTCCGCGTTGGCTTGAGCCGTCTCGGTATGGAGTTCGTTACCAGATCCGAATCACATTCGCAATAATGATTGCACAATCCAGGCGCGACGCGAACCGTTGGCTCGCGCCGTATTGGACTGTTTGGTCAGGATCAGCTCAGGTTCAGTTCCTTGAAGAAGTCGTTGCCCTTGTCGTCGATGACGATGAAGGCCGGGAAGTCGACCACGTCGATCTTCCAGATCGCTTCCATGCCGAGTTCCGGATATTCGACGATTTCGACCTTCTTGATGCAGTCCTGCGCCAGGCGGGCCGCCGGGCCGCCGATCGAGCCGAGATAGAACCCGCCGTGCTTCTGGCAGGCTTCGCGCACCACGCCGGCGCGGTTGCCCTTGGCAAGCATCACCATCGAGCCGCCAGCCGCCTGGAACTGGTCGACATAGCTGTCCATCCGCCCCGCTGTCGTCGGCCCGAACGAACCCGAGGCATAGCCCTCCGGCGTCTTCGCCGGGCCGGCATAATAGACCGGATGGTTCTTCAGGTAGTCCGGCATCGGCTCGCCGCGGTCCAGCCGCTCACGGATCTTGGCATGGGCCAGGTCGCGCGCCACGATCACCGGCCCGGTGAGCGACAGCCGGGTCTTGACCGGATGCTTCGACAGTGTGGCGAGGATTTCCGCCATCGGCCGGGTAAGGTCGATCTTGACCACATCGCCGCCCAGATGCGCGTCCTCGATCTCCGGCAGATACTTGGCCGGGTTGGTCTCGAGTTGCTCCAGGAACACGCCGTCGCGGGTGATCTTGCCCACCGCCTGCCGGTCGGCCGAACACGACACGCCCATGCCGATCGGCAGCGACGCGCCATGGCGCGGCAGGCGGATGACGCGCACGTCGTGGCAGAAATACTTGCCGCCGAACTGGGCGCCGACGCCGGTCGCCTGCGTCATCTTGTGGATCTTCTCTTCCATCTCCAGATCGCGGAAGGCATGTCCGAGGTCTGTGCCCTTGGTCGGCAGGCCGTCGAGATAGCGCGCCGAGGCGAGCTTGACGGTCTTGAGGTTGATCTCCGCCGAGGTGCCGCCGATGACGATGGCGAGGTGATAGGGCGGGCAGGCCGAGGTGCCGAGCGTCAGGATCTTCTCGGCGATGAACTTCAGCATCCGGTCCTCGGTCAGCATCGAGGGGGTGCCCTGGTAGAGATAGGTCTTGTTGGCCGAGCCGCCGCCCTTGGCCATGAACAGGAACTTGTAGGCGTCCTCGCCTTCCGAGTAGATGTCGATCTGCGCCGGCAGGTTGGTGCGGGTGTTCTTTTCCTCGAACATCGTGATCGGCGCCAGCTGCGAGTAGCGCAGGTTCCGCTTCAGATAGGAATCGCGCACGCCCTCGCCGATCGCCTGCTCGTCGCTGCCGTCGGTCCACACATTGTGGCCCTTCTTGCCCATGACGATGGCGGTGCCGGTATCCTGACACATCGGCAGGATGCCGCCGGCGGCGATATTGGCGTTCTTCAGGAGGTCGAAGGCGACGAACTTGTCGTTGCCGGTCGCTTCCGGGTCGTCGAGGATCTTCTTCAGCTGTTCCAGGTGGCTGGAGCGCAGGAGATGGTTGATGTCGCCGAACGCCGCTTCCGCCAGCATCCGGATCGCCGACGGTTCGACCACCAGCACCTCGCGCCCCTGGAAGGTCTCGACCTTCACGCCCTCGGACGACAGCTTGCGATACTGCGTCGTATCCTTGGCGAGCGGAAACATCGTGGTGTGCTGATAGGGCGCAACGGCGTCGAGCGGCATGGGTCTCTCTCCCCGAGAAGTAAAGGCGTTGTGGCCGCGCGACTTCCCGCGCCGCCCCCGATGCCGCCGTATGTACGCCGTCGCCGCCGCGTTTCCAAGTCAGACGGGAGGATAAGTCCGCCCCGGCCGGGAAGCTGACAATTCGCTGATCTTCGGCATCAGCCGCGTCTCACCGGCAATTCGCCATGGTCCGCTCGTCGAGGCCAGCCGGCCCGGACCGTTGCAGACCAATTCCGAGGAATTTCCCATGTCCAGGACCATTTTCGCCGCCGTCGCCACCGCTCTTGTCGTCGGCCTCGCCGCCCCGGCCTTCGCCGCCGACAAGTGCACCTCCGAGCCCAAGTCGGCGTGGAAGCCGCAGGAAGAGGCGATGGCGAAGGCGACGTCGCTTGGCTACACCGCCTCCAAGGTCAAGGAAGAAGACAATTGCTGGGAGGTCTACGCCAAGGACGCTCAAGGCGCCAAGTTCGAACTCTTCTTCAACCCGGTGAACCTCGAGCTGGTGCGCAAGAAGGCCAACTGATCGCAGTTCGACGACGCCCGTTCCCGGGCGTCGTCGCCCCTGACGCGGCGACCTGGCCGTGCACGTTACGCAAACCCTCCGAGGACCACCGATGACCGCGATCGAATCCCCCTCTCTTGCCCGGCCGGAGCCCACCGTTCGTGTCTGGGATCCCGTTGTACGGCTGTTTCACTGGTCGCTGGTTGGCTGTTTCGTCGCTGCCATGGCCACCGGCGACGAACTGACCACGGCCCACATCGTCATCGGCTACGTCGCCGCCGCGCTGATCGCGATCCGCGTCGTCTGGGGTTTCGTCGGCACCCGCCATGCCCGCTTCGCCGATTTCGTTTATCGGCCCGCGAGCGTATTGCGCTACCTGCGCGCCACGCTGTCGATGCGGGCGCCGCGCCACCTCGGGCATAACCCCGCCGGGGGTGCCATGGTCGTGGCCCTGCTGATCGCCGTCGCGGCGATCGCGACGACCGGGCACATGTTGACGCTGGATGCGTTCTGGGGCGAGGAATGGCTGGAGGACCTGCATGTCGCCATCGTTTACGCGACAATCGGCCTGATCGCATTGCACATCGCCGGCGTACTCGTCGCCAGTATCGAACACCGCGAAAATCTTGTCCGCGCCATGTTCACAGGCCGCAAGCGGGCCTGAGGCGGCGCAACGAGCGGCGCGAGCCGTCGTCCCGCCTTGCTCTGCCTTACCCCTTCTTGACGAAGCAGGTCTTCAGCACCAGGTCCTTGATCTGGGCGTTGCGCACGTCGATCTCTTCCGGGTTGTCGGTGAGGCGGATGTTCTTGAACACCGTGCCGCGCTTGATGACGCTGGACGATCCCTTGACCTTCAGGTCCTTGATCACCGACACGGTGTCGCCTTCGTTGAGGGTGGCACCGTTGGCGTCTTTCGCGGTCGCGGTCATTTCGGTCGGTCCATCAAGGGGGCAGGGCGATCGTCGCCCCGGCCGGTCCGCGCCTGAGTGGACCGCGCCGGGCGAAAGATCAAGTCGCGCCGTCCGGAAATTCCCCCGCCATGCGTGACCGGCCCGCTCTCACCCCCGCCGCCAGCGCTCCGACGGCGTGCGCATGGTGACGAGTTCCTCCGCCGCCGACGGGTGCAGCGCCATGGTCGCGTCGAAATCCACCTTGGTCGCGCCCATCTTCATGGCGACGCCGACCAGCTGCACCATTTCGGCCGCGTCGGGGCCGACGATGTGGCAGCCGATCACCTTGTCGGTGGCGGCATCGACCAGCAGCTTCATCAGCATCCGCTCGTCGCGGCCGGCAAGCGTGTTGCGCATCGGCCGGAACCCGGCGCGATAGACGTCGACGCCGTCGAGCGTCCGCTTCGCCTCTTCCTCGCTCAGCCCCACCGTGCCGATCTCCGGCGTCGAGAACACCGCGGTCGGGATGAGTTCGTGATCGACCGACACCGGCTTGCCGCCGAACTCGCTGTCGGCGAAGGCATGGCCTTCGCGGATCGCGACCGGCGTCAGGTTCACCCGGTCGGTGACGTCGCCGACGGCGAAGATCGACGCCACGTTGGTGCGCGAGAACGCGTCCACCTTGATGGCGCCGCCCGCCAGCATCTCGACCCCGGCGGTCTCCAGCCCCAGTCCCTCGGTCGCCGGCGCCCGGCCGATCGCATAGAGGATCTGGTCGGCCTCGATCCGCCCGCCGCCCCGCGTCGTCGCCACCAGCCCGGCGTCGGTGCGGTCGATGCGGGTGATCAGGTCGTTGAGCATGAAGTCGACGCCGCGCCGCGCCATGTCGGCCCGCACCTGCGCCCGGACCTCGTTGTCGAAGCCGCGCAGGATCTCCGGCCCCCGGTAGATCTGCGTCACCCGCGAGCCGAGCCCGGCGAAGATCCCGGCGAATTCCACCGCGATATAGCCGCCGCCGACCACGATCACCCGGTGCGGCTGTTCGGCGAGGTGAAACACCTCGTTCGAGGTGATGACATGCTCGATCCCGGGGATTGCCGCGTCGAGATTCGGCCGGCCGCCGGTGGCGATCAGGATCTTGCCCGCCGTGATCCGCCGGCCGTCGGCCAGCCGCACCGCGTTCGGCCCGTCGACCACCGCCCGCGACCGGATCACCTCGACTCCGGCCTTGCCCAGCGTCGAGCCATAGGCCGCTTCCAGCCGGTCGATTTCCCTGTCCTTGGCCGCGATCAGCCGCGTCCAGTCGAACGATGTCGCCCCGACGTTCCAGCCGAAGCCGGCCGCATCGGCGAAATCGTCGGCGAACCGCGCCGCATAGACCATCAGCTTCTTCGGCACGCAGCCGCGAATGACGCAGGTCCCGCCGACCCGGTATTCCTCGGCCACCGCCACTCGCGCGCCGTAGCCCGCCGCGATCCGCGCGGCCCGCACGCCGCCGGACCCCGCACCGATGACGAAGAGATCGTAGTCATGTGCCATGGCGATCAATCCTGCGCTTGAGGGAGTTCAGGCTGATATAGGTCGCCTTGCCTTCGAAGGGGAGGGGGCAGCCCGGTGCATCGCG
The DNA here is from genome assembly GCA_016793065.1 of Hyphomicrobiaceae bacterium. GTDB lineage: Bacteria > Pseudomonadota > Alphaproteobacteria > Rhizobiales > Ancalomicrobiaceae > JAEULV01. The sequence goes on along the minus strand of JAEULV010000012.1, from coordinate 25,073 downwards.
CCGCCAACCCGCCAGCCCCCAGGCCAGCCGCCGGACAAACCAAACCCCGGCACGGGGGCCGGGGCAGGGCGGATCGGGCAAACGGCAGGCGTCGCGACGGCCGGGACGCTGGCGCGTTGCCTCGGCCAACCCGATGATTGCGGTCACATCTGGTGGCCGCGCTTGCGCATCTCGTCGCGGACCTTGGTCACCATGTCGGTCGACAGCTTCGACTGCCAGCCGAGCGCCGCCTGTACCGACAGCGTTACCATGTCCTGGGTTTCCTTGGCGACCTTCTGGCCGACCGGGGAATTGTAGAACTTGGAGATTTCGTCGAGCTCGGCCTGCGAGAACCGCGCCGCCCAGATCTTGGCGAGCTCGAGGTCGAGTTTCGGCCGTTCCGCCGCCATCTGGATCGCCACGTCGGTCACCACTTCCTCGAGTTGGGTCGACAGCGTCGGATTGGTGCGGATGAACAGTGTCTTGGTTTGCTGCGCGACGGTCGGCAGGATGTTGTCGAAGCCCTCAGCCGAGCGCGACGCCATGATCGCCTTGCGGGCGGCCGCCAGGTGTTCCTTGGTGTAGTCCTGCGCCTGGGCGGAGCCGACCCCGCCGAGGCCGATGGCCAGAACACAGGCCAGTCCGACAAGAGCAATGGCACGACGCAATGAAATGAACAGGGACATCGAATTTCCTCCCGAAGGCGCCCGGCGGCGGGCGAGAGCCGGTTGAGGCATCCACTCCCGCGCGGGCAATGTCAACAGGCTCTCAGGGCTTCAGTTGAATGACACCATCGGTTCCGGCGATCAGCGCCAGTCCCGCCATGTCGATGAACAGACCATGCTCGACAACACCGGGAATCGACACCAGCGCGCGCGCCAGGCTCCATGGATCCGGAATCCGGCGAAATGATGCATCGATGATGTAGTGACCGCCATCGGTGACGTAGGGCGTGCCGTCGGCCTTGCGCCGCAGCGCCAACGCGTCCGGCAGGTCCATGGCCTTGGCGTGCGCCGCGATCGCCCGGCGCGTCGCCTCCAGTCCGAACGGCATCACCTCGATCGGCAGCGGATAGACGCCGAACGCCTCGACGACCTTCGACTGGTCGGCGATGACGATCATCCGGTGCGAGGCCGAGGCGACGATCTTCTCCCGCAGCAGCGCGCCGCCGCCGCCCTTGATCAGAACCAGCCGCGGCCCGATCTCGTCGGCGCCGTCGACGGTGAGGTCCAGCTCCGGCGTCTCGTCGAGCGTCGTCAGCCGGATGCCGAGCGGTGCCGCCCGCGCCGCCGTGCGCTCCGAGGTCGGCACGCAGATGACGTCGAACCCGGCCTTCACCTTATCGCCAAGCAGGTCGATGAAATGATCGGCGGTTGATCCGGTGCCGAGCCCCAGTCGCATGCCGCTCTCGACATGCTCCAGCGCCGCCCGCGCCGCCTCCCGCTTCAGATCCAGGACCATGATCGTTTCCCCAACCCGCGGCGAAGTCGCTGTCTGCCGCCGTCAATCCCCCCGCGCTCTAGCGCAGAAACCGGCCGTTGGAAACCGCAAATCGCCACGCCTCGGGTGAAACGTCGTCGTTCATCCGCCCGCGCCTGGCCGCTATCACGCACGGTAGATTTGTCCAAATACATCATTGTTATCATTTTGTCAGTTTTATCGACAAACGCCTGACGATGCCGAAATAGAGCGCCAGACACCAGTATCTAACGTTGCGTCAGTTTTATCTTGCGGAAAAATTCGACCTAAGTTGAGGTTCATTTGATCGAATCCGCAGAAAATGGAGGAGAACGCCGAACCGTTTAACCCCACGTTTACTAGAGGATTGCACTGTGAGCTCAAAGCAAAGCGCCCAATAGTAGCACGCCCAAGGTTCGCCCCATGCTCTCCAACCTCGCCAAGCGGTTCCGGTCGTCGAATGTTGCTGCTCCCGCCGCGCAGGTCACGCCGGAGTTCAGGCCAAGCCACCTGAATGACGCCGCCCACAAAAAGAAGATGGAGGGCATCGACGAGGTCATCGCCTTCATCGAGGCCGATCTGGTACGCATGGCGGCCAATGTCGCCGCCACCGGCAAGACCATGTCCGACAGCATCGGCAACTCGATGCGCCTGGTCGACGGCATCAAGAGCGACACCGATCATCTTTCCAACGAAACGCTGAAGGCCACCTCCGCCGCCCAGCAACTTGCCTCCGCCGTCGAGGAACTAGCCCAGTCCAACGAGGAAGTCGGCCGCCAGGCGCGCAACTCCTCGCAGCTGGTGCACGAAGCCGAGACCATCGCCGCCACCGCCACCACCTCGATCGAGGACCTGAAGGCGGCGATCGGCCAGATCGAAAGTGTCGTCAAGCTGATCTCCGACGTCGCCCGCCAGACCAACCTGCTGGCGCTGAATGCCACCATCGAGGCGGCGCGCGCCGGAACCGCCGGTCGCGGCTTCGCCGTCGTCGCCAACGAGGTCAAGGCCCTGTCGGTCGAGACCCAGAAGGCCACCGACGAGATCACCGCCAATATCGAGCGCCTGACCCGCACCTCCGAAACCTCGATCGCCGCCGTCGGCCGCATCATCGGCATCATCGGCCAGATCCGCCCGGTGTTCGGCACCGTCGCCTCCGCCGTCGAGGAACAGATCGCCGTAGCCGCCGAACTCGGCCGTGGCGCTCATGAGGGCGCCGCCTTCGCCGAGGACGTCGCGGCCCGGACCCAGGCCATGCGCGAGGCGACATCGGCCGCTGTCGAGATATCGCGTACCGTCGACCAGAGCTCCGGCGCCATGCAGTCGGCTGTCGCCGACGTCAATCGCCGCCTGATCATGCTGCTGCGCCAGACCGAGCAGGGCGACCGTCGTCGTCACGACCGCTGGCCGGTCAGCCTCAAGGTCGATTTCAAGTCGGTCGGCGGGTTCCTCAAGGGCAAGACCGTCGACATCTCCGAGGGCGGCGTGCTGGTTCAGTTCGACGCCGGCGCCAAGATCGTCGTCGGCACCCGCGGCGCGCTGACGATCGAGGGCGGCACCCATATCGAGGCCCGTGTCGTCAATGTCAGTTCGCTTGGCGCGCATTTCTGCTTCGACGAGGAAAACCACTCGGCCCTGGCCCAGGTGCACGACGAGGTCGCCAAGGTCGCGACCAGCTATCAGGCCTATATCGATCGCGCCCAGGACGGCGCCCGCGAGGCCACTGCCGCCATGGACGAGGCGATCCGCCAGGGTAGGCTGTCGCGCGAGATGCTGTTCGATACCGACTACCGCGTCATCCCCAACACCAACCCGGTCCAGTACAACACCCGCTACATGCAGGTGCTGGAAGAGGTGCTGACGCCGATCCAGGAGCGCATCCTCAACCAGGATGGCCGCATGACCTTCACGGCCTGCGTCGACCGCAATGGCTTCCTGCCTGTCCACAACAAGAAGTACGCGCAGCCGCAGCGCCCGCACGATCCGGTCTGGAATGCCGGCAACTGCCGCAACAAGCGCATCTTCGACGACCGCGCCGGCCTGCTGGCCGCTCGCAACACCCGCCCGTTCCTGGTGCAGGCCTATCACCGCGACATGGGCGGCGGCAACATGGTGCTGGTCAAGGAAATCGACGCGCCCCTCTACATCGGCGGCAAGCACTGGGGCGGCCTGCGCACGGCCTACCGGATGTGACGCGTTCCAGTCCCGCCGATGAACCAAAGCCCGGAGCGCCTCGGCCTCCGGGCTTTTCGTCTCGTCGCGCGGCCCGCTGCGGCGCGAAGGGCACTGGCGCCGCTCAGCGCCCGCCCGATTGCGGCGTGCAGACCACCTTGGTGTCACGCACGAAGCACAGCGCCATCCGTCCCGACCGGTGGTCGACGCGGAATATGCCGAACTCCGACACCCACGCCGACCGCAGCAGCGCGTAGTCGCCGGCCGCCTGGTTGATCGAACCCTCGCCCGGTTCGAAACACGCCATCGTGCCGTTCGGCCCGCCGCCGGTCTGGTACTGGCAGGCGCCGACGATGCCGCTCGCCCGGTCGAGCCAGTAGACCCGGTTCTGCGCCGGCGCCACCGGCGTCTCGAACTGATAGCGCGGATTGCCCGGGTCCGGCGCCGTCTGTGCCCGGGCGCCATCGGCCAGCGCCGGGGCGACAAGGCTGGCAAGCACAATGGCAAGGCGCGCGGCGGTCATGACTTGGGGCTCCGGCTTCGATCTGTTAAGGCAGGCTCAAACTGAATTAGATCCGCAAGATCAGGGCCGGATCAAGGCCCCCGCACTGGAAGGCTACCGCCGCATGACCGCCCCCCTGCTTGTGTTCGATCTCGACGGCACCCTCGTCGACAGCGCCACCGACCTGATCCTGACGCTCAACCGCCTGCTCGAGCGCGAGGCGATCCCGCCCGTCGCCCTCGCCGATGCCCGCCACCTCGTCGGCGCCGGCGTCAAGCCGCTTCTCGCCCGCGCACTGGCTCAGCAGGGCGCCGACAGTTCCGACGCCAATGTCGATCGGCTCTACGTGACCTATCTCGAACTCTACACCATCCACATGGTCGACGAGAGCCGGCCGTTCCCCGGCGTGATAACCGCCCTCGACCGGTTCGAGGCCGCCGGCTGGCGCTTCGCCGTCTGCACCAACAAGCTCGAATCGCTGTCGCGGCTGATGCTCGACCGCCTCGGTCTCACCCAGCGCTTCGCCGCCGTCTGCGGCGCCGACACGTTCCCTGTCAGGAAGCCCCACGCCGACCACCTGCTCGGCACCATCGCCGCCGCCGGTGGCGACCGGACCCGCGCCGTGATGGTCGGCGACAGCGCCGCCGATATCGACGTCGCCCGCAACGCCGCCGTTCCCTCCGTCGGCGTCACCTTCGGCTACACGCCCGTGCCGGTCGCCGCCCTCAACCCCGGCGTCGTCATCGACCACTATGACGAACTGTGGGAAGCCGTCGCCCGGCTGGGGGTGCGTTGAGCCGACCGGGCGCGCCCCGTTATCCCCAGCCCGAAAAACCCTGTTCCGCCCGGCTTGACACCCGGGCAAGCCCCCCCTTATATGCCGACCTCGCTTCGGCGAAGGGCGCGTAGCTCAGCGGGAGAGCATTCGCTTCACACGCGAAGGGTCACAGGTTCAATCCCTGTCGCGCCCACCATTCATCGGCAGTTTCCGCCTGCCGACGTCCTCGATGCACCGGTGTCCGCTTTCAGGCCCAGATGTCAGTTCGACATCAGCACCGGGATCGACGCCGCGCCGTCGAACACCGCTCGCGTCGCGCCGCCGAAGATCATCTGCCGCAGCCGCGAGTGGCCATAGGCCCCCATCACGATGATGTCGGCCTTGCGCCCGTGCGCCTCGGCGAGGATGTCGGCGAACACCCCCTTCGGCCCGCGCTGCACCTGCGCGAATTCGGCGCTGATGCCGTGGCGGGCGAGGTGATTGGCCAACTCCGCCCCCGACTGGCCCGGCTGGTAGTCGCTGGCATCGTCGACGCTGACGATCGTCACTGCCTTCGCCTTGGTCAGGATGCCCATGGCATCGGCCACCGCCCGCGCCGCCGGCCGGCTGTCGTCCCAGGCAATCACGACCGACGCCGGCGCCGCCAGGGTTTCGTAGGCTTCCGGCACCAGCACGATCGGCCGGCCGGTGTCGAACAGGGTCTCCTCCAACAGCATCCGCCGCTGGTCGTTCATCGAGCGCTCGACGCCGATCACCGCCAAATCGCGCACCCGCAGATGTCCGGCCAGCGCCTCGCCGATGTCGTAGGCGAACCCTTGGCTCAGGCTCGAAGCATAGACGACGCCGGCATTGCGCGCTGCGATCGCGAACGCCTCGCGCGCCGCCGCCACCGCCTCGCTTTGGTCGGGAATCAGGTTCGGCATATCGAGGTCGAGCGGCCCGGACTTGAAGCCGATCGGCCGCACCGGATCCACTTCGCAGACCAGCGCGCTGACATGCGCCTCGTGCGCCGCCGCCAGCGTGCAGGCAAACCGCGTCGCCGCCGTGTTCGCCGCCGAAACGCCCGGCTCCAGGTGCAGCAGGATGTCCTTGTAGCTCATGCGCTCGTCCTCGCCTGATGATCGCCCCGGTCACTCGCCGACCGCGATCTCGAATCCCTGCCCGCGAATGTCGGGGCGATCGCGCCGACGCGAAAGGGGTAGCATCTCCGTGTGAGTGCGTATCCTCGCCGTTTCCGACCCGAACACAAGCCCCGTCGCCGCTTGTCAGCGCATCGATTTTGCGGCAAACCGGGCCCATGCCCGCCCAAGACGATCGCGCCCTGCCGCCCCGCCTGCACAAGAAGCGCCTCGGCGCCAAGCCGATTGTCCACGAAACCGCCGTCACCCGCGACAGCCGTTTCGGCAAGTTCGTCAAAGTCGGCGCCCGCACCACCATCATTGAGACCGAGTTCGGCGACTATTCCTACGCCACCAACGACTGCGAGATCGTCTACGCCACCATCGGCAAGTTCACCTCGATCGGCGCCATGGTGCGGATCAACCCCGCCAACCACCCGATGCAGCGCGCCGCCCAGGCGCATTTCACCTATCGCAGCTGGCAGTATTTCGAGGATGTCGAGGACGAGGTCGACGAATTCGACCGCCGCCGCGAGGCCCATGTCAGCATCGGCCACGACGTCTGGATCGGCACCGGCGCCATCGTCCTGCCCGGCCGGACCATCGGCACCGGCGCCGTCATCGGCGCCGGCAGCGTCGTGACCAAGCCGGTCGCCCCCTACACCGTCGTCGCCGGCAACCCCGCCCGCCTCATCCGCCGCCGCTTCCCGCAAGCCATCGCCGACCGGCTGGAACGCCTCGCCTGGTGGAATTGGCCCCACAAATCCCTCCGCCTCGCCATCCCCGACTTCCGCACCCTCTCGGTCGAGGCGTTCCTGGAGAAGTATGAGGAACTGGCCGGCCTGTGATGCGGCAACCGATCAGACATTTCGGTGATCCGTTGTATGTGCGCGAGCAGGATGCCTGAAATCCTGATAGGGGCGGGGTAGTTTGCAAAATTACGGAGGTATGCAGTCCCTCGGATTGCACCTTATGCGTACATGTAAGCCTAAAACTTCATCATTCATTAACCAGTTCCGCACAGTCTGATGCTTAATTTTAAGGCATGGAGGAATGATGATGAGCAGTCTCTTGGGTGTGCGCCGCGCGCCCGATCCGGATAGGCTCGGCAACGGGCATCCGGAACTGGAGCTGAACCAGGTGCTGACCGCGATCACCGGGATCGCCACCAGGCGCCCGCTTGACACCCTCGGCGGCATGCCTCCGGTTCTGGTTGAGGCCTTGCGCGCGCTTGATGCCGCGATGGCCGGCCGCGATGAGGCGATGCTCGCCAATGCCGTCAGCTTCTCGATGAAGGCAAGCGAGGCCATGGCGGCCTCCGCCCGCATCACCGGCGAGATCCGCGAGACCTCGGATCGCACCGGCGCGATGGCCGCGGCCGTCGAGGAACTCGACGCCTCGGTCAGCCAGATCGCCACGGCATCGACCGAGATCGCCGATTCGATGAGTATCGCCACCTCCTCCATGGAAGAGGGCGCCGTCGCATCGGCAGCCGCCGCCGACTCAAGTCGGGCCATCGGCCCGTCCTATGCCCGCATGACCGCCGCGTCCGAGCAGTTGTCGGCGGCGTCCAGTCAGATCGGTACCTTTGTGGCGACCATCGACGGCCTGGCGCGGCAGACCAACCTGCTGGCGCTCAACGCCACCATCGAGGCGGCCCGGGCCGGCGATGCCGGTCGCGGCTTTGCCGTCGTTGCCCAGGAGGTGAAGGGCCTTTCCGCCCAGACCCAGCGGGCGACCGACGATATTCGCGCCCGCATCACCCGGCTGGAACAGCACGTCGCCGATTTGACCGCGAGTATTGCCGAGGTGAAGGCCCTGGTCGACGACAGCGCCGCCCGCGCCGACACCGCGCTCTCCAAGATCGACGCCGTGCGTGGCCTCGTCGCCACCAGCGCCACGCGTATGCAGGAGATCTCCGGCGTGCTCAAGGAACAGAGCGTCGCGGTGACGGAGGTCTCCCATGGAGTTCATGCGGTCGCGGCCCATGCGACGACGGCCAACGCCTTCACCGACTCGGTGAATTCGTCCATCGGTGGTTGCGAGGCGCTGATCGACCAGATCTTCTCGCTGATCGAGCGCGCCGCGCCGCGCGACTATGTGCTGCACCGCGCCAAGTCCGACCATTTCCTCTGGAAGAAGCGCCTGTCCGATGCCATCGCCGGCAAGACGCGCATCAAGTCCGCCGATCTCGCCGATCACCGCAAGTGCCGTCTCGGCCTCTGGTACGGCGATGTGTCGGATCCCACCATCCGCCGGCATCCGGCGTTTTCCGCGCTCGATCCGGTACATGAGGCCGTCCATGTTTGCGGTCGGCGGGTGGCGCAGGCGCTGGAAAACGGCGACCGCGCCGGCGCCCTTGCCGCCTATGCCGAGATGGACAAGGCCTCAGGCGAGGTCGTCGCCTGTCTCGACAAGCTGATCAATCGCGGCTGAACGATTGTCCGGCCGACGATCGGAGCGTCAAACAGGCGGGGGATACCCCGCCCGTTCGTTCACGCGAAGGCGCAGCCGGACTTGAAGCCGAACTTCTTCAGGATCATCGCCAGCGGGCAGAAGCCGGTGAACGCCGCCTGCAGCATGTTGGCGCCGACGAAGGCGGGGATCGCGACGAAATAGACGTGGACGAGAAGCGTCAGCGCGACGCCGGCGAGAATCATGGTGCCGGCAAAGGCGAAGACGAAGCGGTCGATGTTCATGGGTGCTGCTCGCTGGTTGCTCCGGCTGGTCCAGCCGGAATGTGGGGTTGGACTTGCGCCGGCGGCGACGTCGAGAGACCGCGCCGACAAAAGGGGAGGCCGGAAGCCGCGCGGCGGCTCCAACCTTTGTTCCGAATTTACATTAGGTATTGCTAATTAATCAAGCGCCATCTACATAGGTCCGACACCTGTGATCGGGAAACGATGATGACGCCTTCGCTCACCGACCTCGCCCGCCGGACGGCGCTTGCCCTGCCGCTGCTCTGTGCCGTCGCTGGTCTGCCAAATTTCGCCGCCGCCGCCGAACGCTCGACCGTCGCCGAGGTCGAGATCGACGACGCCAAGGAAGTCGTTGCCACGGTCGAGAGCGTGCGCACGCCGACGGCCCGCGCCCGCCTCAGCGGCACCATCGTCTCGCTCGATGTCGTCGAGGGCGATCAAGTCAAGGCCGGCCAGGTGCTCGCCACCATCGTCGATGCCAAGCAGCCGCAGCAGATCGCCGCCTACGACGCCAAGCTCGTCGCCTATGAGGCCAAGCTCGCCCTGCTGAAGACTGAACTCGATCGCACCCGCTCGCTGCGCGCCACCGGCGCCGTCTCGCAATCGCGCCTCGACGACGCCGAGACCGAACTGCGCGTCACCAATGCCGAGATCGCCGCCACCCGCGCCGAGCGCGCCGTGGTGATCCAGGCCCAGACCGACGGCCGCGTCCTCGCCCCCGCCGACGGCCGCGTGCTGCGCGTCCAGGCGACCGCCGGCCAGGTCATCATGAACGGCGAGCCGCTGTTCACCCTCGCCACCGCCGCCTATGTGCTGAAACTGCGCCTGCCGGAGCGCCATGCCCGCTTCATGAATGTCGGCGACGCGGTTTTCGCCGCCGAGCGCGGCCTCGGCGGCGCCGATGGCGGCAAGCTCGCCGCCGGCCGCATCGCCAAGGTCTATCCGGAACTCACCAACGGCCAGGTCGTCGCCGATGCCGAGGTTGCCGGCCTCGGCAACTTCTTCGTCGGCGAGCGGGTCCGCGTCGCCGTTTCCACCGGCAAGCGCAAGGCGATCCTCCTGCCGGCCAGCCTGATCGTCCACCGCGCCGGCCTGAGCTTCGCCCGCGTCGACGGCGTCGGCGAGGTCCCGGTGCAGACCGGCCGCGCCGTTCCCGGCGCCCAGCCCGGGTTGATCGAGATCCTCACCGGCTTGAAGCCCGGCGACGTCGTGCTGGCGGTCGAGGCGGCGAAATGACCGATACGCCCGACACCGCCCCGCTCGCCGCCGAGGCCTCCGCCGAGGCCGTCCCGCCACGGCCCGTGCCGGCGCCGCCGAAGCGCGGCATCGCCGGCGGCCTGACGCGCGCCTTCATCCGCTCGCCGCTGACGCCGCTGTTCCTGCTCGCCTCGATCGCCCTTGGCCTCATCGCGCTCCTGTCGCTGCCGCGCGAGGAAGAGCCGCAGATCTCCGTGCCGATGGTCGACGTCATCGTCGCCGCCGACGGCCTCAAGGCCCCCGACGCCATCGAACTCGTCACCAAGCCGCTGGAGACGATCCTCAAGGCCATCGACGGCGTCGAGCACACCTACAGCCAGACCGCCGACGACCGGGTGATGGCCACCGCCCGCTTCAAGGTCGGCACCTCCGCCGACGACGCCATCCTGCGCGTTCACGAGAAGCTGCGCGCCAACTATTCCCGCATGCCCATCGGCCTCAATGAGCCGCTGGTGATCGGTCGCGGCATCAACGATGTCGCGATCGTCACCCTGACGCTCGCGCCCAAGCCCGAGGCCGCCGGCCGCTGGTCCGACAACGCGCTTCTCAAGCTCGCCGAGCGGCTGCAGACCGAGATGATCAAGATCACCGATCTCGGCCTGACCACCATCGTCGGCGGGCGCCCCGACCAGATCCGCGTCGAGCCCGACCCCAGCCGCATGGCCCGCTACGGCATCACGCTCAATCAGGTGGTTTCCAAGGTCAAGATGGCCAACCGCTCGGTCCAGATCGGCCAGTTGCGCGACAAGGCCGGCATGGCCGCCGCCGTCGCCGGCCAGACGCTGGAGGGCGTGCCCGATGTCGGCCTGTTGTTGCTGACCACCAGCGACGGCCGGCCGGTCTACGTCAAGGACGTCGCCGACGTGGTCGTCGAGGCCCGCCCCAACGAGGCCCGCGCCTGGCACCTGGTCAAGGGAAAGGACGGCGAACTGGTCAAGGTGCCGGCGGTGACCCTGTCGATCGCCAAGCGCGCCGGCGCCAACGCCGTCATCATCGCCCATGAGGTCGAGGCCCAGCTCGCCCGCGTCGAAGCCCGCCTGATCCCTGAGGATGTCCAGGTTCTGGTCACCCGCAACTACGGCGAGAGCGCCAACGAGAAGGTCGAGGAACTGCTGTTCCACCTGGCGCTGGCCGCCTTGTCGATTGCCGCGCTGGTGGTGTTCGCCGTCGGCTGGCGCGAGGGCGTTGTCGTGCTGGTGGTGGTGCCCACCACCATCCTGCTGACCATGTTCGCCAGCTGGATCATGGGCTACACCATCAATCGCGTCAGCCTGTTCGCGCTGATCTTCTCCATCGGCATCCTCGTCGACGACGCCATCGTCGTCGTCGAGAACATTGACCGGCACTGGTCGATGAATGACGGCCGCTCGAAGGTGCGCGCCGCCATCGATGCCGTCGCCGAGGTCGGCAACCCGACCATCGTCGCCACCCTCACCGTGGTCGCGGCGCTGCTGCCGATGATGTTCGTCTCCGGTCTGATGGGCCCCTACATGAGCCCGATCCCCGCAAATGCCTCGGCGGCGATGGTGTTCTCGTTCTTCGTCGCGGTGATGCTGACGCCGTGGCTGATGGTCAAGCTGGCGAGCAAGGCCGTCGCCGGCCATGGCGACGCCGGCGGGGAAGCCGCCGCCCATGCCCATGGCGAGGGCGGCCTCGGCAAGCTCTATCGCCGCATCGCCGCCCCGATCGTCGCCTCGCGCCGCGCCGCCTGGGTTTTCCTGCTGGCCGTCGGCATCGCCACCCTGGTGTCGATGCTGCCGTTCTACACCAAGCACGTCACCGTCAAGCTGCTGCCGTTCGACAACAAGTCCGAGATCCAGGTCATCGTCGACCTGCCCGAGGGCGCCTCGCTCGAGGCGACCGAGCGGGTGCTGCTGACCGCGGCCGACCGGCTGAAGGTGATCCCTGAGCTGGAACACGTCCAGGCCTATGCCGGCACGGCGGCGCCGTTCAACTTCAATGGCCTCGTCCGCCACTATTTCCTGCGCGCCGGCGGCAACCAGGGCGACCTGCAGGTCAATCTGACGCCGAAGGCCAAGCGCTCGCGCCAGAGCCACGCGGTGGCGCTGGAAATCCGCGAAAAGCTGAAGTCGCTGCCGATGCCGGACGGCACCACCGTCAAGGTCGTCGAGGTGCCGCCGGGGCCGCCGGTCCTGTCGACCCTGCTGATGGAAGTCTACGGCGAGGACAGCGACGCCCGCCGCGCCACCACCCGCAAGGTGCGCGAGGCCTTCGCCCGGGTGCCGTTCGTCGTCGATGTCGACGACACCGTGCGCCAGCCCGCCGAGCGCCTGCGCTTCCGCCTGCGCGAGGCCGATCTCGAATGGCATGGCGTCAGCGAGGAAGCGGTCTATGATACGCTGCAGGCCCTCGTCGGCGGCGTGCCAGTCGGCTACAGCCATCGCGGCGAGAACGTCCAGCCGATCGAGATCGTCGTCCGCCTGCCGAAGTCCGACCTCAGCCTGACGGAGCGGCTCCTGTCGACGCCGGTGCCCGGCGCCCGCGGCAATGTCGAACTCGGTGATCTCGTCGAGGTCAAGCGCGAGCCGGCCTCCCACGGCATCTTCCGCCGCGATGGCCGCGTCGCCGAAATGGTCTCGGCCGAACTCGCCGGCGCCTATGAAGCGCCGATCTACGGCATGCTCGCCGTCAGCGCCGAACTCGACAAGGTCGACTGGGGTCCGGCCGGCAAGCCGGAGGTTCGCCTCGTCGGCCAGCCCGAGGACGAATCGAAGCCGGCCCTGCTGTGGGATGGCGAATGGGAAGTGACCTACGTCACCTTCCGCGACATGGGCGCGGCATTCGGCGTCGCCATGGTCGGCATCTTCCTGCTGGTGGTGGCGCAGTTCGGTTCGTTCCGGGTGCCGCTGATCGTGCTGGTGCCGGTGCCGCTGACGCTGGTCGGCATCGTTACCGGTCACTGGCTGTTCGGCGCGCCGTTCACCGCCACCTCGATGATCGGCTTCATCGCCCTCGCCGGCATCATCGTTCGCAATTCCATCCTGCTGATCGACTTCATCCGCCACTCGGCCCGGCCCGGCGCCCGCCTCGTCGACATCGTCATCGAGGCCGGGGCGATCCGCGCCAAGCCGATCCTGCTCACCGCCATCGCCGCCATGATCGGCGCGGCGTTCATCCTCACCGACCCGATCTTCCAGGGCCTCGCCATCTCGCTGCTGTTCGGCCTCGCCTCGTCGACGCTGCTGACGCTGCTGGTGATCCCGGCGATCTACATCGCCCTGCGCGGGCCGGATGGCCCCACGTCAAGGGCGGTCGCGGCCGATGACGGCGACCTCGACGCCGAAGCGGCGTGAACCGAATGTGCCGGCGGCGCGGCGGCTTCGCATTGCCCCGCGCCGCCGGCCGATGAAATCATGGTCGGCGCCCCTCGCTCGACTATGATGGGACCTCGCGGTAAGGGTGCGCGTCAACTCCCGAACCGCGAGGTCCTTCCATGTCCAGCCCGGCCGTCTCCAGCCAGGATCGCCCGAAGCCCGCCGCCGTCGTGTTCGATCTCGGCGCCGTCCTGATCGAGTGGGACCCGCGCAATCTCTTTCGCCGGATCTTCACCGGCGACGCGGCGCTGATGGAATGGTTCCTCGCCGAGGTCTGCCCCGGCAGCTGGAACGTCGAGCAGGATCGCGGCCGCTCCTGGGAAGACGCCATCGCCGAGGCCACTGCCCGCCATCCCGGCTTCGCCGCCGAGATCCGCGCCTTCCGCGCCCGCTGGCCGGAAATGGTCCCCGGCGCCATTGCCGGCACCGTCGACATCCTCGAGCGCCTGCATGCCGCCGGCGTGCCGCTCTACGCCATCACCAACTGGGCCGCCGACACCTTCGCCGAAACCGTGCCGCGCTTCCCGTTCCTGCGGCACTTCCGCCATATCGTCGTGTCCGGCGATCTCAAGGTGATCAAGCCCGACCCGGCAATCTACCATGCCCTCGCCACGGCCTGCGACCTCGACCTCTCGACCTGCGTCTTCATCGACGACAGCCCGAAGAACGTCCGCGGCGCCGAAGCCGTCGGCATGACCGGCCTGCACTACACCACGCCGGCCCGCCTCGCCGCCGACCTCGCCGCGCTCGGGTTCGCGCTCTGAGCCGCCGCCGCATTGGCGTCGGCAGGGGAGGGGAGCCCTTCACAACGTCGTCGCGGTCGTGCTTGACTGTGATCGCGTCCGCGTGGGCAGCGACCAGCCAACAGGGGAATTCCATGATCGAGCCGCGTTTCCCGATCGTCGCCGCCGCGAGCCTGTCGGCGCTCCTCGCCGCGACCGCGCCGACCCGCGCCAATGACAGCACGGCGGTGATCGGCGTCGGCGGGCTAACGCTGGTGAAGTCCGACGCCATCGTCATGCAGAGCGAGGACCTGTTCATCTCGGAAAAGCAGGTCAACGTCGACTACGTCTTCCTCAACACCTCCACCGCCGACATCGAGGCGCTGGTGGCCTTCCCGCTGCCCGATGTCGTCTATACGCCCGAAGCCCGCATCCCCGAGTTCCTCGCCGAGCTGAACTTCGCCACCAGCGTCGACGGCGCGCCGCTGCAATATGAAATCGTCACCAGCGCCTGGCTCAACGGCAAGGACATCACCGCCCGCCTCGCCGCCGTCGGCCTGCCGGCGCTTGCCGACTGGGAGAATTTCGAAAAGGCGACCAACGCCAAGTCTCGCGCCGAATTGAAGGCGCTCGTCGCCGAGGGGCTACTCGGCAACGAGGGCGACGACGCCAACCCCTACTGGCTGGCCAAGTGGGTGACCAAGACCACCGTCACCCGCCGGCAGGTGTTTCCGGCCGGCCGGCCGATCCGGGTTTCCCACTCCTACACGCCGCTCGCCGGTGGTTCCGTCGGCTCGCTCCTCAGCCCGGCCTATCGCAACAACAAGGACTTCGCCGCCGACGTCCGCGCCACCCGCGCCAAGTACTGCATCGACGACGCCTTCCTGCGCGGCCTCGACGGGGTGATGAAGGGAATGAAGGACAAGCTCGCCCCGGAGGTCTGGCTCTCCTACGTGCTGATCTCCGGCGCCAACTGGAAGGGCCCGATCGGCTCATTCCGCCTTGTCATCGACAAGGGCGAGCCGAAGAACATGGTGAGCTTCTGCGCCCCCGGCCTCGACGTCCGCAAGATCGCCCCCACCCGCTTCGAGATCACCGCCCGCGACTTCACCCCGAAAAAGGACCTCGACATCCTGATCGTCCGCGAACCGCAATGAGGCGACGGCGGTCCGACTCGGGGCGATCGGACCGCCGCCGCGACCGGCATCACCCTTTTCCCAGCCGGCCAATCCTTGAACATTGACCCGCGCCGTCCTGCATCTCATAATTGCCGACAGGCTCGATCGAGCGGAAAGTGGATGCCCATGACACCCGATGATCAGAAGCGGCGTGACGCGATCTTGGCGATGATCGAGGAATACACCAAGGAAAACACCGTCAGTCGCAAGGTTGCCCGAGATACACTCATCGCGGAGGGTATCTATACAAAACGCGGAAAGCTTCGCGCTGAGTTTCGGTATGATTCCCCGATCAAGAAGGCAAGCACTGCTTGAGTCG
This sequence comes from Hyphomicrobiaceae bacterium, assembly GCA_016793065.1. Classification (GTDB taxonomy): domain Bacteria; phylum Pseudomonadota; class Alphaproteobacteria; order Rhizobiales; family Ancalomicrobiaceae; genus JAEULV01. Next base: position 9,559 of record JAEULV010000012.1, on the reverse strand, counting down.
TCTGGCGACATCATTCGTACTTGGTTATCATGGATGTGATGAAGCAGTTGGTCGCCGTATTCTGAATGGGGATGAAGACATAGTTCACAGTGACAAGGACTATGATTGGCTCGGACCCGGGGCCTATTTTTGGGAAGCGGATCCGGTTCGGGCGTTGGAATGGGCCCGGCAGAAGGCAAAGTCGGATCCGAGGGTTCGACCCTTTGTGCTCGGCGCCGTCATCGATCGTGGCAACTGCCTCGATCTGCTCGCCCGTCACAACCTGGAAATCCTGAAGGGCGCGTATGCCTCGTTCGAGCAGATCAGGCGACAATCACGCCTGGAAATGCCGATCAATCTGAATGCGCGGGACGACCCCAATCAGGACAAGTTGATCCGGCGCCTCGATTGCGCCGTCATCCGCCACCTGCACCAGATGATCGCTCGAAAAAGCAGCCGTGATCCCGCCTGGCGACCATTCGATACGGTCCGTGGCATGTTTGTCGAGGGCGATGATCTCTATCCGGGAGCGGGTTTCAAGGCCAAGTCCCATGTTCAGATCGCGGTCGTAAACCCAGAATGCATGCTCGGCTTTTTCATCCCGCGCCCCTATCCGAACTGAACCGACACCGCTTCCGCATCCGAAAATCACACTCGACAAGCGGGGCGCTTTCGCGCAAGTGGATCGCGACATTCTTGGCTCGCGCCCCGCATCCGGAACCTGCCCGTGACCGCTTCCCCCGTGACCGCACCTCTCGTTCGCTTCGCTCCGTCGCCCACCGGTATGATCCATATCGGCAATGCCCGGACGGCGCTGGTCAACTGGCTGTTTGCGCTGGCGCGCGGCGGGCGGTTCATCCTGCGCTTCGACGACACCGACCGGGAGCGGTCGCGCCAGGAGTTCATCGACGGGATCGCCACCGATCTCGACTGGCTCGGCATCCGCCCGCACCAGGTGTTCCACCAGTCGCGGCGGACTGCGCTCTATGATGCCGCCGCCGACCGTCTGCGCGCCTCGGGCCGGCTCTATCCGTGCTATGAGGCCGCCGACGAACTCGACCGCCGCCGCCGTCGCCAGCTGGCGCGCGGCCTGCCGCCGATCTACGATCGCGCCGCGCTGGCGCTCACCGCCGAGGACCGCGCCCGCCTCGAGGCGGAAGGCCGTCGCCCGCACTGGCGCTTCAAGCTCGACGGCCGCTCCGTCGCCTGGACCGATCTCACCCGCGGACCGCAGCACGTCGACACCACATCGCTCTCCGATCCGGTGCTGGTCCGCGAGGATGGCAGCTATCTTTATACCTTCACCTCCGTTGTCGACGATATCGACATGGGCATCACCCACGTCATTCGCGGCGAGGATCACGTTACCAATACCGGTGTGCAGATCGAGATCATCGAGGCGCTAGGCGGCGCGGTGCCGACGCTTGCCCACCACAATCTCATCGCCTCGGTCACCGGCGAGGCGCTGTCGAAGCGGCTCGGCTCGCTTTCGGTGCGCTCGCTGCGCGATGCCGGCTACGAGGCGATGACGGTGGCGAGCCTCGCAGTGCTCGTCGGCACCGCCGAGCAGGTCCACGCCTATCCCGACCTCGAGACCCTCGCCCACCATCTCGATCTCGGCCGCGTCTCCACCTCCACCGCCAAGTTCGACCCGCACGAGCTCGATCTGCTCAACGGTTCGATCGTCCACGGCCTTGCCTATTCCGCCGTCGCCGACCGTCTCGCCGCGATGGGGATCAACGGCGGCGAGCCGCTGTGGAACGCCATTCGCGCCAATTGTGCCCGTCTCGACGATGCCCGGACGCTCGCCGCCATCGTCGAGGGCGCGCCGACGCCCGTCGCCGCAGCCGACGACGAGCCGATGCTCGCCATCGCCCGCGAGCTGTTGCCCGACGAACCATGGGACGAAGCCACCTGGGGCGCCTGGACCGACAAGGTCAAGGCCGCCACGGGGCGCAAGGGCAAGGGCCTGTTCATGCCGCTGCGCCGCGCCCTGACCGGGCTCGATCACGGCCCGGAACTGAAGCTGCTGCTGCCGCTTATCGGGCGATATAATAGCTTGGCCCGACTATCCGGACCTTTTTCCCGCCCGGCGTAGTCGCCTCGCCAGCGGCGCCGGCGACAGGCGCCGTTGACGTGACCGGGATCGGCGTGAAGCCGCCGGCGAGATTGGCCTGGGTCTCGGGGTCTTCCTCCGGCGGCACCCGGACGCCGGGGCTGGCGATCGTCGGCCGTAACTGCGCGTCCGGATCGCCGACAAAGCCGACGCCGCCGGCGCCAGAACCGTCGATCGGCGTCATCCCCGGCGCCGGCCGGCCGCAGCCGCATTGCGGCACCATGCCCTCGCGATACTTGAAGGCATAGGACATCTTGGCATAGGGCTCGCGTTTGCTGTCGGCGCTGAAGATCTCGTCCGCGTCAGGGTTGGAATTGGAGTGGTAGAACAGCCGCGTGTCCGAGGCCGGGCAGAGCGACCGGCAGGTCTCTGCGTCCTTCTCGAACCGGCCCTCGCTGGCCGAGCTGGTGATCGGAAAATAGAAGCCGTCGCAGGTGCGCACGCACAGCGTCCGCATTCCGCCGCCGAGCGGCGGCATCCCCGGCGGGCCGACCGGCAACGCATCGGTTGCGGTCTCGCCCGAATAGGTGTCGCGCACGCCCGGCGGGGCCGCGCCGAACAGGCTGCCGAAAAAGCCGCCGCCCGGGCTCTGCGGCTGGCTCTCAACCGCCACCGCCCGCTTGACCGGCGCCCCGCCCATTGGCCGGATCATCGAGATGCGGCCGTTGGCTTCTTCGCGGTAGAGATAGGGCGCGCCGCCCGGCCCGTTGGCGACGAACATCCGTTCGCCCGGATTGGCCGCCGGCATTTGATAGGCGGCCGGCTTAGGCGCCTGCGCCGCGATCGGCGCCGGCGGAACCGGGCCGCGCGCCACCTCGCCGTTGCAGCCGAGCGCCGCCATCTGCGCCTGGATCCGCGCCCGCAACTGGCCGCTGTCGCCGCGAGACGCACCGGTCGCCTGCAGCCGCCCCAGATTGGCGCGCATCTCGCCCAGCCGCTGGCCGAGGCTGGAGCAATAGCCCGAGCCGAAGAAGCCGCCGCAATTGGCGGCGCGCATCTCGCCCTCGACCTGCCGGATCGCCGCCGCCTGCCGCTGCGCCGCGTCCGACCAGACGCCGCCGCCACCGCCGCCACTGCCGACGCTGGCCAGTTGCCGCGCCAGCGTGGCGCAGCTCTGCGCCAGCGTCGCCGTGCCCGAGCCGAGCCCCGCGATCAACGCCAGCGCGATCACTGCAAAACCATGCGCTGCCTTCGCCATGGATCGATTGTCCCCACCGCATTCAGTCCGTCGCCCGCCGCGCCGGAGCAGGTCCCCACCTGCATGCGTGCTATGCTGAAATCAAACTATGGGAAAGGTGTGACTGATTGGCAAACGCCGCGCAATGCGGTTTGATGCCCAATTGCGCCGGTTTGGTAAATTTCACGGGGTTTGCCGGCCTATCCCCCTTTGTCGGGACGACGACGGATGCGGCCAAGCCGCCTGATCATCGCGCTCGCGGCTGTCGCCCTCGCCCTGTCGGCGGCGCAGGGGCCTTGTGGCGCCGTCGATATCGGCGAGGCCGATCTGGCCCTGGTCAACGCCATCCTGGCCGGGCGCGCCGAAACCGCCGCCGAGCCGACGGTTGCCGGCCTGCGCGCCGGTCGCCGCGACGATCTCGGCCGCGCCTCCCTGTGCGGCTGGGCCGAGTTGACCGGCCGCTCGGCGCTGCTGCGCCGCTTCGTCATCGTCATGACGCCGGTCGGCGGCGAGGTCGAGGAGACCTGGGTGGAGGGCACCGAATACGGCTTCCTTTCCACCTGGCGCCGCTATTGCCCGATGACCGAGGTGGTGCGTCAGTAGGCCGTCGCCGCCCGCCCGGCGCGGTTCGGGGTTGCGCTGCCGCGCCGCGACGCCATATGTGGGGCAATGACCGGAGTTCCTCCCATGCGCCGCTTTGCTCTCGCCTTCGCCAGCCTTGCCCTCGTGCTCGGCCTTGCCGCCCCCGCCCGTGCCGGCGAGGATCCGGACCTGATCTTCAAGAAGTCGACGGTGTGGAAGCTCCTGACCCCCGACGACAAGCTGGCGGTCTACGGCATCGACGACCCGGCCATCGACGGCGTCGCCTGTCACTTCACCGTGCCGGAGCGCGGCGGCGTCGAAGGCATGCTCGGCGTGGCCGAGCAGGTATCCGACATCTCGCTCGCCTGCCGTCAGGTCGGCCCGGTGAAATTCAAGGAGAAGTTCTCCCAGGGCGACGTGGTGTTCCGCCAGTCGCGCTCGCTGTTCTTCAAGAAGATGCAGATCGTCCGCGGCTGCGACGCCCGCCGCAATGTGCTGGTCTATATCGTCTACACCGACAAGCTGATCGAGGGTTCGCCCAAGAACTCCACCTCCACCGTGCCGATCATGCCCTGGGGCAACGACCCGGCGCCCCGTTGCGCGGATTTTTCGTCGAACTGATGCGGTCCGACCGCTTGACGTCTCCGGTCAAACCCGTCACACACGCCGACATGACGGCACATCATCGCGCGATCATCATTTGCGGGATTATTTGCGGCTGAGCGACATCGCTGGCCGGCGCCGTTGTTTGCCCTGATCGCATCGACGCAGCCCTGGCCGGCCGGCACGGACGGGAGAGGCGCATGTCGACCATCGGGACCACCGGACTGAAACTCTACAACACCCTGACGCGATCCAAGGACGACTTCGTCCCGATCGATCCGGCCGCCGTGCGCATGTATGTCTGCGGCCCGACCGTCTACGACTTCGCCCATATCGGCAATGCCCGCCCGATCATCGTCTTCGACGTGCTCTATCGCCTGCTGCGTCATCTCTATGGCGCGGCGGCGGTCACCTATGTGCGCAACGTCACCGACGTCGACGACAAGATCAACAAGCGGGCCTTCGACAGCGGTATCACCATTCGCCAGCTGACCGACGGCACGCTCGAGCAGTTCCACAAGGATATCGACGCGCTCGGCGCCCTGCGCCCGGACGTCGAGCCGCGCGCCACCGACCATATCGACGAGATGCGCCAGATCATCGACCGCCTGGTCGCCGCCGGCGTCGCCTATGTCGCCGAGGACCATGTGCTGTTCGAGGTCGCCGCCATGGCGCGGCTGCCGGGCGTGCCGAAATACGGCGCCCTGTCGCGTCGCTCGCTCGACGACATGATCGCCGGCTCGCGGGTCGAGGTCGCGCCCTACAAGCGCGACGCCATGGATTTCGTGCTGTGGAAGCCGTCGACCGAGGCGCACGAGCCCGGCTGGCCGTCCCCCGCCGGCATTGCCCAGCCGGGGCGTCCGGGCTGGCACATCGAGTGCTCGGCCATGTCGTGGAAGCATCTCGTCGCCGCTTTCGGCGGCCGGCTGAAATGCGAGCCGGCCGATGCGCTGAGCTTCGACATCCACGGCGGCGGCATCGATCTGGCGTTCCCGCACCACGAGAACGAGAATGCCCAGTCCTGCTGCGCCTTCGGTGTCGAGCGCATGGCCAGCGTCTGGATGCACAACGGCTTCCTGCAGGTCGAGGGTGCCAAGATGTCGAAGTCGCTCGGCAACTTCACCACCATTCGCGAGGTTCTCGACGAGTGGGACGGCGAGGTCGCCCGCCTCAACATGCTGCGCACCCACTACCGCCAGCCGATCGACTGGACGGTGAGCGGTCTTGAGGAAAGCGCCCGCATTCTCGACGACTGGTATCGCGCCGCCGGCGACGCCGACCCGACGACGCCGGCGCCCGAGTTCGTCGAGGCGCTGGCCGACGACCTCAACACCGCCAAGGCGATCTCGGTGCTGCACGAGCTGAAGTCCGGCGACGCCGGGGTGTTCAAGGCCTCCGCCGCGCTCCTCGGCCTGCTGCCGCGGACCGCGACCGCCCGGGCAAACGCCCGCAACGCCGAGAGCGGCGTCGACCCGGCCGAGATCGAAGCCCTGATCGCCGCCCGCATCGCCGCCCGCACCGCCCGCGACTGGGCCGAAAGCGACCGCATCCGCGACGAACTCGTCGCCCGCGGCATCACCATCATGGACGGCAAGGACGCGAGCGGCCAACTGATCACCAAGTGGGAAATCCGCGGTTGATGACGCCAACCCACCCCTCATCCGGCGCTCCGCGCCACCTTCTCCCGCTCGCCGAGCCACGCGGCTCGGCGAGATCGCTGCGCGATGGGGAGAAGGGAGAGGTGGATGCCGCAACTCTGTCCTCTGCGAAAGACCTCACCCCACCGTCACCTCTCCCTTCTCCCCGCCTGCGGGGAGAAGGTGGCCGTAGGCCGGATGAGGGGTGTTAACCCCGGCACTTTCCCGTCAAATCCATCCCTCGTACCGAGACCGTCAAAATGTCCGCCAGCCCTCGTGATCGCGTCTATCTGTTCGATACCACCCTGCGCGATGGGGCGCAGACCAATGGCATCGACTTCACGCTGAACGACAAGATCGCCATTGCCGGCATTCTTGACCGGCTCGGCGTCGATTATGTCGAGGGCGGCTATCCCGGCGCCAATCCGCTCGATACCGAATTCTTCAGCCGCAAGCGCACCAAGCGCGCCGGGTTCGTCGCCTTCGGCATGACCAAGCGTCCCGGCGTCTCGATTTCCAACGATCCCGGCGTCGCCCTGCTGCTCGACAGCGCCGCCGACGCCATCTGCTACGTCGCCAAGTCGTGGGACTTCCATGTGCACTTCGCCCTCGGCACCACGCTGGAGGAAAACCTCGACGGCATCCGCCAGTCGGTCGAGGCGGCAAGCGCCCGCGGCAAGCTGGTGATGGTCGATTGCGAGCACTTCTTCGACGGCTACAAGGCCAATCCGCAATATGCGCTGGACTGCGCCCGCGCCGCCTACGAGGCCGGCGCCCGCTGGGTCGTGCTGTGCGATACCAATGGCGGCACCTTCCCGCACGAGGTCGAGGCCATTGTCCGCGAGGTCACCGTCGTCGTGCCGGGCGACCACCTCGGCATCCATGCCCATAACGACACCGAGCATGCGGTCGCCAACTCGCTCGCCGCCGTGCGCGCCGGCGCCCGCCAGATCCAGGGCACGCTCAACGGCCTGGGCGAGCGCTGCGGCAATGCCAACCTCGTCTCGATCATCCCGTCGCTGAAGCTCAAGCCGGAATTCGCCGAGCGCTTCGACATCGGCGTCAGCGACGAGGCGCTCGCCGATCTCACCAATCTGGCCCGCGGCTTCGACGAGATGCTGAACCGCCGGCCGAACCGGCACCAGCCCTATGTCGGCTTCGCCGCCTTCGCCACCAAGGCCGGCATCCATGCCTCGGCGCTGGTCAAGGACCCCAAGACCTACGAGCACATCCCGCCGGAAAGCGTCGGCAACCGCCGTCGCGTGCTGGTGTCGGACCAGGCAGGCAAGTCCAACCTGCTCGCCGAGCTCGCCCGCCTCGGGCTCGAGGTCGACAAGGCCGAACCCAAGCTCGACACCCTGCTTGGCGAGGTCAAGCGGCTGGAATCGATCGGCTATTCCTATGAGGGCGCCGATGCGTCCTTCGAGCTGCTTGCCCGCCGGACGCTCGGCACCGTCCCCGACTACTTCAAGGTCAAGAGCTTCCGCGTCATGGTCGAGCGCCGCTACAACGCCATCGGCGAGCTGATGACCGTGTCGGAGGCGATCGTCAAGGTGAAGGTCGGCGACGAGACCAAGATGCACGTTGCCGAGGGCAACGGCCCGGTCAACGCCCTCGACGGCGCCCTGCGCAAGGATCTCGGCGAATACCAGCCGTTCATCCAGGATCTCGAACTTGTCGACTTCAAGGTCCGCATCCTCAATGGCGGCACCTCGGCGACCACCCGGGTGCTGATCGAGAGCCGCGACAAGGACGACAATCGCTGGTTCACCATCGGCCTGTCAGAGAACATCATCGACGCCTCGTTCCAGGCGCTGATGGATTCGATCATCTACAAGCTCTTGAAGTCGGGCGCCCCCGTCCTCTCCTGAACCCGTCCTCTCCTGAACCCGTTCTCGCCCGGGCCGCTTCCGCCGCTTTCCCGCCGCGTAACGCCGAATTAAGCCGGCCGTGCGACACTGAACCCCGGTTTCAGTGCGTGCGCGGTTGCGTGGAGGGCGTCATGGCGGCGGGAATGCAGATGGGGCGACGGCCCGATCCGTCGGCCGGCCTTGCCGCCGCCCTCGTGCCGGTTCTCGGTCCCGTCGCCGTCATCGCCGCCGCGATCCTGCTGGCGCTCGTCGCCGGCGGCCCGGTCGCCGCCGCCGATTCCCTTGACTGGACGCTTGCCGATATTCTCGCCGGCGTCGCGCTTCTCGGCCTGTGCCCGCGCCCGCGCGCCGACGCCGATATCTTCACCGCCGCCGACGACATCCATCTCGCCGAAGTCGCGCGCGACGCTCATCTGACGGTGGTCCACTGATGTCGTCGACCCGCACCGGCGCCCTGCGCCATGTCGAACCGGCGGTGGCGCAGATCGCCGTCGTCTCCGCCCTGTTCGCGCTGGCCTACGGCCTTTATCTCGCCGGCCTCGACGGCTATCGCGAGGCTGGAACCGGCAAGGTCGTCGGCATCGATTTCATCGTGTTCTGGACCGCCGGCCGCATGGTGCTCGATGGCGCCGGCAGCCTGATCTACGATCCAGACGCCTTTCACGCCGCGACCATCGGCTATTTCGGCCCCGGCATGAGCTGGCTGCCCTGGCTCTACCCGCCCCATATCCTCGCCTTCGCCGTGCCGCTCGGCGCCTTGCCCTATGGCGTGGCGCTTGCCGTCTGGACGTTCGGCGGTGCGGCGGCCTTCCTCGCCGCCTGCCTCGTCGGACAGGACGCCCGCCGCCGGCTCGATCTCCTCGCCTTCGTCCTGCCGATCACCCTGCTGGTGGTCTATTATGGCCAGATCTCGCTCTGGGCCGGCGCCTTCGGCATAGGCGCCCTGCGCCTGATGGATCGCCGGCCGCTGCTCGCCGGCCTGCTGCTCGGCCTCCTCACCATCAAGCCCCATTACGGCATGCTGATCCCGCTCCTGCTGTTGTGGCAGCGGCGCTGGAGCATGATCGCGGTGGCGAGCCTCACCTTCGCCGCGCTGATCGCGCTGTCCTTTGCCATGGTCGAGTTGGAAACCTGGCGCTACTGGGCGACCGTCGCGCTGCCGGAGCAATACCGCTGGTTCTTCGTCGACGGCCGGGTGTTCCTGTCGAAGATGATGAGCCTGTCGCCGCTGATGCACGCCCGCTTCGCCGGGCTCGACATCGCCACGGCGGAGTGGGTGCACAAGATCGTCGCCCTCGGCGGCGTCGCGCTGTTCTGCGTCGGCCTGTGGAAGATGGACGCCGCCCGGGTGCGCTGGCTGGCGATCGTGGCGCTGGCACTGGTCACGCCGTATTTCCACAGCTACGACCTGCCGATCTACATCGCCGCCTATGGCCTGTGGCTGGTCGAGCGCCCGACGACCGATCGCCTCTCCCACGGCATCGGCCGCATGGTGTCGCTGGCGCTGCCCTGCCTGCCCTATGCGCTGCTGGTCGCCTATGCGCTGCTCGATTTCGTCCCGCCGCTGGCGCCGATCCTGATGCTGGCGGTGGCG
>JAEULV010000137.1 GCA_016793065.1 Hyphomicrobiaceae bacterium | reverse complement strand
GCCTGCTGCGCCGCCCCCGCCGCCTGCCTCCGCCGCCGCCAGCCCGGCGCCCGCCCGGGCGCGACAGCTGGGAAGACCCCTACCTCCCCAGCCCCGAAATCCAGCAACTCCTCGACCGCGCCCTCCGCCCGCGCTGATGGGGCATGTGCCGCATGGGCCAAGGTCCACTCCCCGCGCTCCCCACCCCACCCGGCGCTACGCGCCACCCTCCCCATAAAGGGGAGGGAATTCGGGGCCGCTCCAAACACCACGCCAGCCGTCACCCCCGATTCTCTCCCCCTTTATGGGGGAGGTGGCGGCTTTAGCCGCCGGAGGGGGTAGCCGGCCCGGAATAAGGACTCGAAGCCCACTCTCCGCGCCACCCACCCCACCCGGCGCTACGCGCCACCCTCCCCATAAAGGGGAGGGAAATCGGGGCATTCGAGCGGCCACGCCAGCGGCGCCCTCTTGCATCGGCGGACGCCGGAGGCGATGCGGTGTCAGTGGCTCCTCCGACATCGCGGCGGCCTGAAACGCAAAACCGGCGGCGCTGGGGCGCCGCCGGTTTGCCTTGGTCGTCTCCTCGACTGGAGATCTTGCCGATCAGGCCCGGATCATCGGGTCAGATCGTAGGAATAGTCGGTCACGCCCGCTTCGATGGTCTCGGTGTCGAGCTTGTCGAAGATCTTGTCGAGCAGCGACACCAGCACGCGCAGGGACCCGGCGTAGAACTGGGTCGGGAAGCGGTGGTGGTGGTGGCGGTCGAAGATCGGGAAGGCGAGACGGATCAGCGGAACGCTGAGATCGCGCTCGAGATACTTGCCGTAGGAATTGCCGATGAGGAAGTCGACCGGCTCGGTGGCCATCAGCGAGCGCAGCGCCCACAGGTCCTTGCCAGCCCACACCTTGCAGCCGGCGCCGAACGGCGAGGAGGCAAGCAGCTCTTCCATCTTGGCGGCCCAGGCCTTGCTGCCGTTGGTGGCGAGGCAGTGGGTCGGTTCGCCGCCGGTTTCCATGATGAAGCGGGCCATGGCGTAGACGAAGTCCGGATCGCCGTAGATCGCGTACTTCTTGCCATGCAGCCAGCTCTGGCTGTCGGCCATCGCGTCGATCAGGCGGCCGCGCTCCAGCTCCAGCTCGGCCGGGACCGGCTTGCCGGTCAGCTCCGAGAGCTTCATCAGGAATTCGTCGGTGCCGGCAACGCCCATCGGGTAGTTGAAGGCCGCGGTTTCCTGACCGAAGGACGCGGCGTATTCCAGCGTCTTCAGGGTGCAGTTTTCCTGCAGCGACAGGGTCGCCTTGGCGTTCAGCGCCGCCTTGGTCTCGTCGATGGTGGTGCCGCCGGCATACATGCGGAACTCGCCGTCGGCCGGGGTGTCGTACTGGTCGGAGACGTCCGACAGGATCGTCGCCTCGGCGTCGAACAGGCCGAGAATGCGCTTCAGCTCGCGGATATTGGCGACGGCGAAGCCGTCGAAGCCCGGGATGATGTTGAAGCTGTTGGTCTTCTCGGCGGTCTTGCCCTTCCAGAAGTGCTCGACGATGCCCTTGACCATGTTGTCGTAGCCGGTGGTGTGGCTGCCGACGAAGGCCGGGGTGTGGGCGAAGGGAACATCGTACTCTTCCGGAACGGAGCCCTTCTTCTTGGCGCCGTTGATGAAGGACTGCAGGTCGTCGCCGATGACTTCGGCCATGCAGGTGGTCGAAACCGCGATCATCTCCGGCTGGTAGAGCGAGTAGGTGTTGGCCAGGCCGTCGATCATGTTCTGCAGGCCGCCGAACACCGCCGCGTCCTCGGTCATCGACGAGGACACCGCCGACGACGGCTCCTTGAAGTGGCGCGACAGGTGCGAGCGGTAATAGGCGACGCAGCCCTGGGAGCCGTGAACGAAGGACATGGTCTTGGCGAAGCCGGCGGCGGCGAACACCGCGCCGAGCGGCTGGCAGGCCTTGGCCGGGTTGACCACCAGGGATTCACGGGCGAGGTTCTTCTCGCGATAGTCCCAGGACTTGGTCCAGTCGGCGATCTCGGCGACCTTGGCATCCGGGGGCATGCACTCGAACGCCGCCTTCTTCTTGGCGAGCATTTCCTTGTATTCCGGCTCGCGGAACAGAGGGGCGTGATCGAGAACCTTCTCGGCTGATTGCGGCATGACACGTCTCCATCGTTCGGCCGTCCACCATACGGGACGCGCCGTTCAGGGAGTGAAGAGGAAGGATGGGCGTCCCGACGCGGGACCTCGCCGTCACGGCGAAACCGGGTGATCAGGCCCGGGCGGAAGACCCGGCGAACCGGGTCTTCCAGGTGCGACCTCAGGCCGCGGTCTTCCACGGCGCCTTGAACAGGCCCCAGACCGGGTTGTTGATGGCCAGGTCCATGTCGCGGGCGAAGATGGCGAAGCCGTCATAGCCGTGATACGGGCCGGAATAGTCCCAGGAGTGCATCTGGCGGAACGGGATACCCATCTTCTGGACCGGGTACTTTTCCTTGATGCCGGAGCCGACGAGATCGGGGCGGATGCCCTCGATGAACTTCTCGAGCTCGTAGCCGGTGACGTCGTCATAGATCAGCGTGCCGGACTTCACGTAGTGGCCGGTGCGCTGATAGTCGTCGTTATGGGCGAATTCGTAGCCCGTGCCGACGATTTCCATGCCGAGGTCTTCATAGGCGTTGACGACGTGACGCGGGCGCAGGCCGCCGACGTAGAGCATCACGGTCTTGCCGTTGAGGCGCGGCTGGTACTTGGCCTTGACGGCGTCGACGAGCGGCTTGTACTTGGCGATCACTTCCTCGGCCTTGGCCTCGATTTCCGGACCGAAGTGCTTGGCGATCTTGCGCAAGCTCGATTCGATCTGCGAGGGGCCGAAGAAGTTGTATTCCATCCAGGCCACGCCGTACTTCTCTTCCATGTGGCGGCAGATGTAGTTCATCGACCGGTAGCAGTGGATGAGATTGAGCTTGGCCTTCGGCGCGCGCTCGATTTCGGCGAGGGTGGCGTCGCCCGACCAGTTGCCGACAACGCGCAGGCCGAGTTCCTCGAGCAGGATGCGCGAGGCCCAGGCGTCGCCGCCGATGTTGTAGTCGCCGATGACGTTGACGTCATAGGGGCCGGAGGTGAATTCGACTTCCTTCTTGTCGAACACCCAGTCGCGGATCGCGTCGTTGGCCAGATGGTGGCCGAGGGACTGCGACACGCCGCGGAAGCCCTCGCAGCGCACCGGCACGATGGTCTTGCCGGTTTCCTTGTGCTTCTTGCGCGACACCGCCTCGATGTCGTCGCCGATCAGGCCGATCGGGCATTCCGACTGGATGGTGATGCCGTTGTTGAGCGGGAACAGGACCTCGATTTCGTCGATGATCTTTTCCAGCTTCTTGTCGCCGCCGAACACGATGTCACGTTCCTGGAAGTCGGAGGTGAACTGCATCGTGACGAAGGTGTCGATACCGGTCTTGCCGATATAGTAGTTGCGGCGCTGGGACCAGGAATACTGGCCGCAGCCGACGGGGCCGTGCGAAATGTGGACCATGTCCTTGATCGGACCCCACACCACGCCCTTCGAGCCGGCATAGGCGCAGCCGCGGATGGTCATCACGCCCGGGATCGACTTGATGTTGGACTTGACGTCGCATTCGGTGACAGCGGCGCCCTCGTGCTCGTCCGACACTTCGTCGGTCGGCTTGGCGACGTTGAGGTGCTTCTTGCGGCGCTTGGCGAATTTGTCGGGATAGGCGGACAACACCTCTTCGATGAGCTTGGTGTTGAATTCGCCGTCGTTCTCGTAATCGAGGCTCATGGCCCACTCCCCGTTCGAAGAGGTGGAAGATTGGCAGGTGGGAGGCGACCGCCAGGACTGGCGGCCGCCGGAAGTTCACGCCGGCAATTACTGCGCGGCGGCGGCCTTGGCGGCTTCCTTGGCCTGGAGCTCGGCGAGCGCCTGCTCCTCGGTCTTCATGATGCCGAACTCGAGCAGCATCTCCTCGAGTTCTTCCATGGAGATGGGGGTCGGGATCACGCCCTTGCCCGAGTTGGCATGGATCTTCTCGGCGAGGATGCGGTATTCCTTGGCCTGCTGGCTGTCCGGGGCATACTGGATGACCGTCTGGCGGCGCAGCTCGGCGTGCTGAACGATATTGTCGCGCGGCACGAAGTGGATGAGCTTGGTCCCGAGCTTGGCGGCAAGCGCCTCGGCCAGTTCCAGTTCCTTGTCGGTCTGGCGCTCGTTGCAGATGAGGCCGCCCAGGCGCACGCCGCCGGAGTGGGCGTACTTGAGAATGCCCTTGGCGATGTTGTTGGCGGCGTAGAGCGCCATCATCTCGCCCGACATGACGATGTAGATTTCCTGGGCCTTGTTCTCGCGGATCGGCATGGCGAAGCCGCCGCAGACCACGTCGCCGAGCACGTCGTAGGAGACGTAGTCGACGTCGTCATAGGCGCCGTTTTCCTCGAGGAAGTTGATGGCGGTGATAACGCCACGGCCGGCGCAGCCAACGCCCGGTTCCGGACCGCCGGACTCGGTGCACTTGATGCCCTTGTAGCCGATCTTCATCACGTCCTCGATCTCGAGGTCCTCGACCGAGCCGGCTTCAGCGGCCAGATGCAGCACGGTGTCCTGCAGCTTGGTGTTCAGGATCAGGCGGGTCGAGTCCGCCTTGGGATCGCAGCCGACGATCAGAATCTTCTGACCCATCTCCACGAGAGCGGCGAGCGTGTTCTGGGAGGTGGTCGACTTCCCGATGCCACCCTTGCCGTAGAAGGCGATCTGGCGCAGTGCAGCCATTTGGGTTCCCCTTTCAAGCGAATGTCCGTCCGAAGAGCGGGCGAAGTCTCCCGCTCCGCTCGACGGATTAACTGCAAGGGCCGTGCCAACTGACCGCAAAAAATTTTGTCGTTATTTTTCAATATACTATGCCGATGATCCCGGATTCTACGGTGGCTACCGGCTCGTGTCGACAAAGCGACACATCACGACAAAACGCGTCGGATCCCTGCTTTCCCCGCCAGTCCGGGGGTGCCCGCGGCGGGATTTCCAATACGGCGAAAAGATGGCGTTCGCCCCTATGGTGCTTCGCACAAGACAGGAGTAATAGGCATGCCGCGCCGATGCGACTGGCTGCTGCACGAGGGATGCATCACAATGTCGGACGGGCGTGCGCCAACAGGTCGGCCATCAGGTCGCGAGGTCATACATGACGACGTCTGGTACGCCGGCCCCCGGCGATGCTTCCGTTCCTTCGGCTCCGGAAGCCCATGGTCATCACGGTAGCATCTGGGTCATGGCGTTGGGTTCGGTCGGTGTCGTCTACGGCGATATCGGCACCAGCCCACTCTACGCCTTCCGCGAATCCATGCATCACCTCGGACACGCGCCGGCGCGCGAGGAAGTGCTCGGCGTCGTTTCCCTGCTGATCTGGTCGCTGACGTTCATCGTCACGCTGAAGTATGTCCTGTTCCTGATGCGGGCCGACAACAAGGGCGAGGGCGGCACGCTGTCGCTGCTGGCGCTGGCGCAACAGGCGCTGGGCGGGCGGACGAACTTCATCTTCATCATGGGCATCGCCGGCGCGGCGCTGTTCTACGGCGACAGCATCATCACCCCGGCGATCTCGGTGTTGTCGGCGGTCGAGGGCCTGAAGCTGGTGACGCCGGTTTTCGATCCCTACATCGTGCCGATCACCATGGCGATCCTGATCGGCCTGTTCTCGGTGCAGAGCCGGGGCACCGGCGCGGTGGCGCGGTGGTTCGGGCCGATTACCGCCCTGTGGTTCGTGCTGATGGCGATCGGCGGCGTGATGCATATCGGCGACGATCTCGGCATCTTCTGGGCCTTCAATCCCTGGTACGCCGTCCACTTCCTGTTCAGTCACGGCCTGCTCGGCTTCATCGTGCTCGGCTCGGTGTTCCTTGCCGTCACCGGCGCCGAGGCGCTCTATGCCGACATGGGCCATTTCGGCCGGCTGCCGATCCAGCTCGCCTGGATGGGGCTGATCTTCCCGGCGCTGACGCTGACCTATCTCGGCCAGGGCGCGCTGATCCTGTCGCATCCGGAAGCGATCGAGAATCCGTTCTTCCTGCTGTTTCCGGAATGGGCGCTGATCCCGATGGTGATCATGGCGACGGTCGCCACCGTGATCGCGTCGCAGGCGGTGATCACCGGCGCCTATTCGCTGACGCAACAGGCGGTGCAGCTCGGCCTGCTGCCGCGCTTCGATTTCCGCCATACCTCCGAGCAGAGCCAGGGGCAGATCTACATGCCGCGCGTCACCCGGCTGATCCTGGTCGGCGTGCTCTTGCTGGTGATGGTGTTCCAGTCGTCGTCGCGGCTTGCCAATGCCTATGGCATCGCGGTGACCGGCGCGCTGGTGGTCGACAGCCTGCTGACCTTCGTCGTGGTGTGGAAGGCCTGGCGCTGGTCGCTGTGGCTCGCGGCCGCGATCATCACGCCGTTCCTGATCCTGGAAGGCGCGTTCCTGTCGGCCAACCTGCTGAAGCTGCTGGAAGGCGGCTACATGCCGGTGCTGATCGCCGGCACGATCATGGTGGTGATGTGGACCTGGGCACGCGGCACGCGGATCCTGTTCGAGAAATCGCGGCGGGATTCGATCGCGCTCACCGACTTCGTGCGCATCATGGAGCGGGCCAAGCCGTTCCGTGCCAAGGGCACCGCGATCTTCCTGACCTCGGACCCGGACAGCGCGCCGGCGGCGCTGATGCACAATCTCAAGCACAACAACGTGCTGCACGACAAGAACGTCATCCTGACGGTCAAGACCGCCAACTCGCCGCGCATTTCCGACGCGGAGCGGATCAAGCTGGTTCCGGTCAATGACGACTTCGTCAAGCTGACCCTCACCTTCGGCTACATGGAAGTGCCGAACGTGCCGCAGGCGCTGGGGCAGTGCCGCAAGGTGGGGCTGAAGTTCGAGATCATGTCGACGTCGTTCTTCCTCGGCCGGCGGACGCTGAAGATCGCCAACCGCTCGGAAATGCCGCGCTGGCAGGAGAAGCTGTTCATCGCGCTTGCCCGCGACGCCGGCGACGCCACCGACTTCTATGAAATCCCGTCGGGCCGCGTCGTCGAGATGGGACAGCAGGTGACGGTCTGACCGTCGGACGGCCGCCATCCGGCGGTTCGTCGCCCTGCCGACAAGACCAAAGGCCCGCGCGGGAAACCGGCGGGCCTTTTTCGTTGTTTCGGACTTCGGTGTCGCGGATGGGTAGGCGCCGTCGTCGATCAGGCGGCGCGGACGGTTTCGAGGAAGCGGGCGACCTCGCGCTTCAGGGTCTCGGACTGCTGCGACAGGCTCTGGGCCGAGTTCAGCACGTTCTGGCTGGAATGGGCGGTTTCCTGGGCGGCCTGCGAAACGCCGGAGATGTTGGCGGTGACTTCGCCGGTGCCGCGCGAGGCCTGCTGGACGTTGCGGGCGATTTCCTGGGTCGCGGCGCCCTGCTGCTCGACCGAGGCGGCGATGGCGGAGGCGATATTGTTGAGGCTGCCGATCACCTCGGTGATCTGGTTGATCGCCGCCACCGATTGGGTGGTCGAGGACTGGATGCCGTTGATCTGGGTGGAGATGGTCGATGTCGCCTTGGCTGTCTGGTCGGCGAGTTGCTTGACCTCGGCGGCGACGACGGCGAAGCCCTTGCCGGCCTCGCCGGCGCGGGCGGCCTCGATGGTGGCGTTGAGCGCGAGGAGGTTGGTCTGGCCGGCGATGTTGTTGATCAGTTCGACCACCTCGCCGATGCGCTGGGCGGCAACCGACAGGTCGCGGATCTGGGCCGAGGTGCGCTCGGCATCGCCGACCGCCTTCAGCGCGACGCGGGCGGCGTCGTCGACCTGACGGGAAATCTCGCCGATGGACGAGGCGAGTTCCTCGGCGGCGGAGGCGACGGTCTGGACGTTGGACGAGGCTTCCTCGGAGGCCGAGGCGACCATCGACGACTGGGCCGTCGCCTGCTGGGCGGAAGCCGACATGGACTGCGCCGTGGTCTTCAGGGTTTCCGCCGCCATGCCGACGCTGTTGACGACGCCGCCGACGGCCGCCTCGAAACTGCCGGCGATGCCGTTGAGCATGCGCTTGCGCTGGGCGGTGGCGGCGATGTTATAGGCCTCCATCAGCACCTCGATGTCGAGCCAGGCGGCCTTCGACACGCTGGCCAGGGTCAGGGCAAGGCTGTCGTCGGCCCTGGAGAACCAGCC
This sequence comes from Hyphomicrobiaceae bacterium, assembly GCA_016793065.1. Taxonomy (GTDB): domain Bacteria; phylum Pseudomonadota; class Alphaproteobacteria; order Rhizobiales; family Ancalomicrobiaceae; genus JAEULV01. The sequence goes on along the minus strand of JAEULV010000137.1, from coordinate 153 downwards.
GGCCTTGGCGGACTTGCCTTCCGACAGCTTGCGGGTGGCGACGTCGAGCACGGCGTTGTGGCAGAGCACGATGGCGTGGGAGGGGATACCCTTCTCAATGAAGGCCTCCGCGAACTTCAGGGCCGAGTCGACGAAGGCCGGGCTGAAGTCGCC